>CAYMQE010000058.1:2922-5116 GCA_964392695.1 Candidatus Woesearchaeota archaeon
CCAGCAATTATGTTTTCCAGGTTTCTAAGGTTGTCCCCCTTTGCTATGATTACCTTTATCTTGTTTTCAGTAGCTAGTTTTGAGGCTTTGGGATCAAATGGCGTGTGCATACCTGGCTTCCATTTATTTGTGCTCATGAGCTCATTATATTTTTCCCAAGTAATTTCTTTTATCTTTCTGGCATCTTTATGTTCCTTTGGGTCTTTTTCGTACAAATAGTCAACATTTGTTAGGTTGATTACTGTGTTGATTTTCTTTTGATTGGCAAATAAGACTGCTACATAATCTGTGCTTGATCCTGGTCTCCAGCCACCGCATACTACTATCTTGTCCTGAAATTCTGATGCAGCTATCATTGTGTTTCTGAATACATCCGGCATTACTATGTCATCGCCGATTACTGAACGGACTAATTCTGCGTTCAACAAAGTTGCTTTGATGCCTATCTCATCAAGTACTTCTGTTTTTCTGATGCCGAATTCTTTTGCAGCTTCTATATACTCTCTAGCTGTTTTTCCACCGCCGACGAATACAGCGAAATTTTCACCTTTTTTGTAATTTTTTCGTATAGTATTTGCAAAATCCTTCAGAAAGGCAATGTCTATCTTCCCGTCTTTAATCAGCACAGAGCCTCCAACAGAGAGTATGTGACTAACCACCGAAGAACAACCTCTTTATCCAATTTAAAATTCCTTTTTTCTTTCGTATAATATTGTATTCCTGCCCTACTATTTTAGCTGCTAATTTTTTGTACTCTTCAGTTATCTTGGAGTCAGGGTAAAGTTCAATCAATGGTTTGTGGTGGCGTATGCTTTGTTTTACTAGTTTGCTTTCTGGTATTACGGATAACAATGAAACTTCTAGAAAGTCTGCCACATTCTGCGGATTAATATCTTCTTCGTCGCTTTCGTACCTGGCGACTATGACGCCTATAGTATGTATCCCTCTTTCTTTTGCATAAGCATGGGTTTTTAATGCGCCGGTCATTGAAGGCAAATCAGGATTAGTTATCAGAATTATTTCAGTAGCTGCCTCTATAGCATTTTTTGCCTCTTCGCCAATTCCTGCTGGCGCGTCAATCAAAACTATATTTGTTTCTCCAACCAAATCTATTATTTCGTCGCGCAGTGATTTATTTATAGGGCTGTTTTGGTCTTTTAGACTATGGCCTGCTGGTATTATTTTTACGCCAGAACTGTGCCTATAAACTGCATGTTGTATCGGTATTTTTCCTTCAAGCACCTGTTGCAAATTAGTTTCAGTTGGTGGCACGCCATAATGTATGCTCATATTTGGCGTTGTGATATTTGCGTCTACCAGAATAATATCATATCCAAACTGCCTTAGAGCAACTGCCAAATTGCAGGCAGTAGTTGTTTTTCCTACACCTCCTTTGCCAGAGGCTATGGTGATTATTCTAGTCATTAGGCTATATAATGGGACTTATGAGAATATAAGTCTTTTACAATTTGAACTGGAGCCTCTGGGTAGCGAGACTTCGTCTCGGACCCATAGGACTGTATCAAGCTGGGGCCTCTGGGATTCGGACCCAGGGTCTCACGGTCTTCAGCCGCGCGCTTTCCCACTAAGCTAAGGCCCCTTAGTAAAATTTTAGTTCTGATGGCTTTTTAACTTTACTGAAATTTAGTTAATGAGCGTTGCGTTTTTGTTATTTCAAGCACTTTAAATCCGTTTTTTCTTATGGAGTCAGTAAAAAATTGCAGAAAGGCATCAATTTCTTTTTCGCTTACTCCTTTGTTGAATAGAATATTCTTTACTTTCAATTCCGCTTTAGAATATTCATCAGCTTTATAATTCCATTCCAAAGACGCCAAATTTTCGCCTATTACTCTGTTGTTAGGAAGTATATTTTTTGCTATCAAAACAGCCATAGCCTGCGCAGATAAATAGCCTTTTTCATCGTCTTTTGGTTCGTCGAAAGAAATAGAATTATCCTTTTTGTTAAAATATACGTTTACATTATCTATCTTTGCACTGCTTTCGCTTGTCCATGCTATGTTATTGCCGGCGTTTATGCTTAGAGCTTCAAGAATTTTTATGCGCGGCGGTATGTTCCATCCTGACATAAGACCACCAGACAACTTTTTCTATATTAAGAATTGATATACTGCAGTATATATTTTCTTATAATCCTCTAATGCATTCAAGTAGAACTTATATTCCCCTCTTTTAT
>CAYMQE010000059.1:0-2840 GCA_964392695.1 Candidatus Woesearchaeota archaeon
GAAAGTATACGGAAAATATACATGCATTACTTGTTCCAGAGTGTAATTAAATTACTTTTATCCTATTAACCTCATCAACAGAAATCCAAGCAGACATTGCACCGAAACCAGATTTATCAATATCAAACGGCTCTATTTTTTGCGGATTTTTCAAAAAAATTAACATGCAATATTTCTTGTCTTTAAACATCTCAAAAAATTCTGGAATACCTAATTCATCAGCCTGGCTATATTGATACAAAATTTCCTTAACTTTTTCAGGAGTTAAATCAGAAAATTGAATTACTTTATCAACTTCTGCTCTGACAGTCACAGGAGCACCAGAATCTTTAAAGTACACAACTTCACCGGATTTAATTCTATTCCAAGGGGGATACTTCACTTTATACCATCTTGATTCAATTTTCTTTTGACAAGATAAAATTTTTTGAGTCAAGCCCCAAGATTTTTTCATTATTGCGACGTGTTCCATATAAGGGCCAGGGCGGGGAATCGAACCCCGACCAAAAGGGCCACAACCTCTTATTCTGCCGTTAAACTACCCCAGCCATAAATCGAATTAAATAGAATGCGTTTAAATTCGCTTCGCTTGTTGCTAATTTTCTATTGTATCTTCTAAAGAATTATTTTTCATTACATTTTATCGTAAATCAAATTTCGTTCATCCTCAATCAATTCTCTACCCAATTCAGTTAATGTGTATCTGTACTTTTCTGGATTGGTTGAAATTTCTTCTTGCCAGTCTTTATCACGCTTTCCAACAAATATGTAGTATGGTATTTCATGTTTACATGTCGAGGTGCAAAGAGCAACCGAATTAGGTATTTCAAGAAGTTTACTAACATCAAAAGTATACCAACTTGGTGTGGTGATTTGTGTTGATTCGGTTATTTCTTTAATTGATGAGGTAGCTTGCGGTCTAAGACGTTCATGTAACTCGAGATAATGTTCACCGGGTTTTTGGACTATTTCTTGTGTTTTTTTGAAATATAGCTCATTTACCATAAAGATCTTTTATTTTTTAAACGCCAGTATTTATAAAGTTTATTTCTTCAGATAGTCTAACATAACGAATATATATGCACAAAACTATATAAATAATTAAATTTTTGAAATATTACCATGAAGATTAAAGACATAAATCCGAATTCTAAAGCTATTGAATTGGTTGCAAAATGCGTTAATGTATCAGTGCCAAGAGAGGTAAACACTAAATACGGCGTTACACAAGTTTCCAGCGCAACTTTGGAAGACGACACCGGAACAATAGCTCTCACACTCTGGGGCAAACAAATAGAGCAGGTAAAGCCTGGTGTTGAGGTAAAATTGACAAATGGCTATGTCAGAGAATATCAAAACCAGATGCAGCTGAATGTCGGAAGCAATGGATCATTGCAAGTGGTATAAATGCCTTTCAATACCGGCCTTGTTGTCAGCTTTTCAATAATTTTAGGTGCGATAATAGCTCATTTCACAAAGAAAGAACTTCACGGCAAGAACAACCTGCTTCAAATCGCCTTTATCATATTTGCAATAGCTTCTTCGCTATTCGCTATTAAAAATAACTTCAGCCCTTACGCCATATTGGGATTTATCCTTGCCATTGCAGGAAAGGTTGTGAAATACAGGTATAACATGTTCAGTATCTTTGCAGGCGCATTATCAGCAATGTATTCAGAAAAAATATTTTCTTTTCTTCTAATCATAGCGCTCTACTTCAAAGGAAATTTGCTCGAAATTAAAAAAGCTATGAAGCAGACAATTATCTTTATTGCATCATATACACTATTGTATCTCTATATAGCTCCTGAAAATTCACTAATTTCATTTTTAGCAGGATGCTTAATTGGTTCAGCATTAGCGGATTTTTCCATCGGTTTCAAGTCCGTAGGCAATAATAACAAAACCAATGATTGAGAGAATAAAGCCCAATAGAAAGACAATTCGGTAGCCAAATGCTTCTGCCAATTCAGCGCCCAGTGTTGCAGTTACAGCTCCAGATACTCCAACGATTGTGCCGTATACTCCATAATCATGGCTTTCATGCCGTTTATCCAAGTTCATGGAAAATAATGCCAGCCATGCGGGATAAGACAGCGCTGCGCCTACACCATAGAACATCTGCATAAGATACAATTGGTAAATATCTACAGAAAAATAATAACCAAGCGATGCAAGAGCAATTATAAACGTCCCTATAAGTATAGCATTTTTCTTTCCATGTTTGTCCGCCCAGTTGCTAGACGGCAATTGAAGAGCGGATTTAGTCAGAAGAAACATTGTCGCAGCTACTCCTGTTGAAGCTATAGTTCCGCCGACTAAATCTTCTGTTATAAAAAGAGAGAATATTGGGCTTGTAAGACTTATTGCTGATATCAGCATCACATCGGAATATATAAGATAGGTTAATACTCTATTTCTCACTCGAAAATATCTAAATAGTTTACGCAACATATCTCTGGTAAATCAAGCAGAATATTTAAATAATCCGCCTACCGCATATATATATTATTGTAGTAACAGATGGAGATTACGACGTTTACACACGCAAGATTGAAAATTCGCAGGCGATAGTATACAAAGTAATTTTCAAAAATTTTAATATTAAAATAAAAGAACATGCAATAAATTATATCTGCTATTTATACGAAAACATAGAGAAAGAAATTGGCTTTAAGCCTGCAGATACAAATATATTAATTGAGATGTTTATCATGTGGGATGATAAGCGTGGAATATCTATGCTTAAACAAGGATTCACTCTAGCTGATTTAGTGAAGCCTATTATGGAGGAGAGTGTAAATGATAAATGAAGCAATAACTACACTTAAGCAAAGACA
>CAYMQE010000059.1:2850-5115 GCA_964392695.1 Candidatus Woesearchaeota archaeon
GAAGCAGTTAATCGTATCATGCGAGAAGCCAGTTCTAAAAAACAGGAACGATTACTTAGCTGTGCTTGCAGAATCAATAATTTACCAGCAGCTGGCAGGCAAAGCAACAGCTACTATATACAAAAGATTCAGAAAATTGTGCGGGCGGATGAACGCAAAAAATTTGTCAGCTTTAAGCATTGAACAGTTAAAAATGGCGGGGTTCTCTAATAATAAAACAACTTACATAAAAGACCTAGCAGACAAATTCATTGACGGCACAATAGCGCCGAGAAAATTCAAGAAAATGGATGACGATGAAATTGTTGAAACACTTACTAAAGTAAAAGGCATAGGTCCATGGACCGCACAGATGTTTTTAATATTTTCACTGAATAGAATGGATGTTTTCGCGCCTGCGGATTACGGCTTAAGAAAAGCCATTCAGAAAATTCACAATTTAGAAAAACTGCCGACGCCTAAAGAAGCCGAAAATTTTGCAGAAAAATGGAAGCCTTATCGCACTATCGCTTCATTATATCTCTGGAAATCAATGGATTAGCAAACTATTCACTCTTACACCCTTTTCGCATAAGAATAGACAATTTCTAATAATTTATCACATAAACTCATACCATCAATAATTAATTTATTTAACTGCTTGTTATTTTCTCCAATTTCAAAGGGTACTTCATGAATTAAATAATTCCTTTCAGAATTAAAACGTTTTAGATCTTCATAAATATTTTTTTCAATTATACCAAGCAAATAAACTAACTCTAATAGTTTTTCAAATTTATAATCATCTAAAATGTCAGTTTTTCGTTTTATATCAATCTGCTGATGAATAATGTCAAATTTTAACATTATAATTTGCTTCATATAATATTCTAAATAATAACATTCTAATAAAAACACAATAATTGGATTGTTAGTTGTTTTTATATGATCAGTATGGGTATCATACTCTAAATCCAAAGGTCTTTTTCTTAATCGCATTTAATCACTTAAAAGTACTTTTAGGCTTATATTTAAATTTTGAACCACTAATCAAGGAGACAGCCCATCCATTAACAACTTTATGAACTACCCTTTTCTTTATTTTCCTATCAAAAGCAAAAATAATTTTGTTTTCCATATTATACCCATAAATTTTAGCTATTAATTAACTTTTCTTATTTAAATCTTATAGAAAAGATATTTAAGTTAATGCGTTAGTAATTTATTCTATGGTAGATTCTAACCCATTTATGGATATAGTGCCGCGGGAAAACGAAAAATTAATTGACAGGCAGTCTTTTTTTAAAGAGCTAAAGGAAGGAGCTGAAACATCTTTAGACGGCAAAAAAATAATAGCAGTTGAGGGAACATACGGCAGTGGGAAAACTATTGTTGTAGATAAGCTCGCAGAATTGCTGAAAAAAAATAAGATAGATGTGATAACGCTTAGCGTGACTGGCGCTATAATAAATGAGCTGCGAGCTTTGCCTCTTGAAAAAGGGCGCGATATATTCGTCATTATAGATAGATTTGATCTTGTGGAAAACATGAACAAAGAGGACATAAAAAAAATTCTTAATTTGATAATTGAATTTTCTGACAAAAAACTTACATTTCTAATCAAGACTACAGAATCGGCGCTAAAAAAAGTACGGGACGCCTCGGAAGAATTTTCCGGCAGATTGTCAATCCATCGACTTCCTATGCTTGATTTTGAATATGCGAAACAAATGATAATAGACCGGCTGAATGAAATAAAAGATTCAAAAAAGAATTCCATTGAGCCATTCACAAACGAAGAGCTCAGAAAAATATGGGATAAATCAAACGGAAATCCAAGACTTGTTTTAATGTTGTGTGCTGCATTGTACGAACAAAAGAGGAATTAAAGTGAAATATTCAATGCAGATGCTTGTCCTCTTTTTGTCTTTATACATGCTTGCGGAATTTTTCGGCCTTTATGTGTCAGAAGCCTACGCAAATATTCAACTGCCTTATGGAATAGAACAACCGCAGGTGCCGATAGGCTCATCAGCCGCGTATTTGATTGGAACTATTTTAGTAATAACAGCAATATTCCTTATATTAAGCAAATATTCAATGCACCTGCTTCTGAAAATATGGTATTATAGTGCAGTATTTCTTACTTCCACCATTGCGCTTTCAATATTCATTGGCGAAACAGGAGCTTCGATAATTGCCGTAGCACTTGTTCTGCTTAAGATATTCAACGAGAGATTAATGCTTCATAATTTCGTTGAAATTCTTGTTTACGCAGGTGTAACA
>CAYMQE010000060.1:0-3346 GCA_964392695.1 Candidatus Woesearchaeota archaeon
GAGCAGGATTCGAACCTGCGAAGGCACTAAGCCAATGGATCTTGAGTCCATCCCGTTTGGCCACTCTGGAATCCCTGCTTAAAAGGATATGATAAGGCATGCTTTATAAGAATTTACTTCAACTCTAGTTGCAGATCTTCCAGCTCTCTTCTTAACTGCGACAATTTCTCAGAACGCTTTTTGACAACTGGCTGCGCCGGCAATTCGGGCAACGGCTCTGGCTCTTCCATCCTTTTCTCAATAGCAACTCTTTTTGGTGCTACAAGCCGTTTTTCGCTAATTTCCTTTATGACAGGCACTGAATCTACAGTTTTGTCAATCCTATCCTGAAGAATTGCTATCTTTCTGCCAATACGTTCGCGCAGTTCTCTTTGCTTTTGTTTTATATCTTTCCACTCATTTGTTATCGTGTCAAACCTTCTTACACTGTTCTCCAGGTCTTTCATTTTTTGCTCTATAAGACCTGCTCCAGGAACACGTATAAATCTAACTTCTTCAGCTTCGCTCATATTGATTATTTATCAATACATTTTTATTAACTTAAGTATGGGCTCGGCCGGTGCTAGAACTTCGTTCTGCACCCGCATCTGTCATATGGGCTCGGCCGGGATCGAACCGACGACCTTCGCTACGTCAAAGCGACGTCATGCCACTAGACCACGAGCCCGCAATAAATTTTAACAAAACACAACGATTTAAAAACCATTCTCTTCTTTGGTGCAGCTTTCTTTCTAAGAAAGGTACGATTACGAGCTCGCGATAATTTAGAGCAAAGTTAGAGTTTAAAAATTTGCGTGTTTTTGTATACTCTATGACTGATGCCTTCAAACTTTTTGAACTTTTTAGTAAGTATAAACCAGTTGTAGTTCACTCTGATTATTCAACACGTGTTTATAATCAGTTTATAAAAAGTATAAAATCAACAGACATAAAAATAAATCAGGAAGTAATAGTAGAGTTCTATAGTCTTATAGGCATAATAGGCTCATCAAGCTATCGCGGACTTTTTCTAAGCGCTTTGATAAACCTTTGCAATGCGGAAAATGTTAAACTTCCGGATGAGCTAAAATCAGTAGATTTTCTAGGTTTTCATAATACAAAAACTATACAAGCCAAAAATGTAAGTGGAAATTATGTAGGATACAGAAATAACAAG
This sequence comes from Candidatus Woesearchaeota archaeon, assembly GCA_964392695.1. Taxonomy (GTDB): domain Archaea; phylum Nanobdellota; class Nanobdellia; order JAFCGN01; family JAFCGN01; genus CAYMQE01. The sequence continues at coordinate 1,157 of CAYMQE010000060.1, forward strand.
GTCATCATAGCCGAAAATATTTTAGGACACTACACCGGCAAAAGAATGTCCGGCAAAATAATTTCTAAAAATATTAGAGGGGACAACACAGGGAAGTATATGACAGGAGAGATAAGAGCAGAAAACATAGACGGGGACAATATAGGAAGCGAAATGAAAGGAAAAATAGAAGCCAAAATAATAAGTGGCGAAAGCACGGGCTATGGGATGTTGGGCGGAAAAATAATCGCTAGAGGTAGGATAGAAGGGAATAGAACAGGGGATTTTATGAAAAATTCCGCCAAGATACACGCCAACGAGTTACTTGGAAATTACATAGGTGTAGGCATGAGCAAAAATAGTGAGATAACAGCCAAAACTATAATTGGCAATAGCGTTGGATTTGGGATATACGGCAGAATTACAGCGCATCTAATCAAAGGCTATCTAATCGGAGCGTCCATTGAATTATCAGGAAAAATAAAAGCCCACACAATACAGGGCTCAATTTCAAAAAATGCTCCACGAGGTTGCGTAGAATATAAGGAATTAACCGGGTAAAATTGCTATGCCAAAGTCTATTGGTTCCGCTTCTTTCGTTTGTTCCCCTTCGTTCTTGACAGAGATTTTAAATCGCATGATATCTTTTTCTTGCACCTTACCTTCTTTACATACCGGGCATTTTCCAGACTTTTTAACACATTCTGATATGACTCCTAAAGTATCTGCGTGCCCACAAGGCAATACTGCTAAATTTTTTCCAGGAACTAACGGTTTATGCATCACAACACCTACTAAATTATTATATAGGTAATCAAGCGCTCCTTTGATCTTTTCATCATTAGCGTTTACTTTAGATTCAAATACAAATGAATATTCGCCGTGATTAATTATTGTTTTTTCTTCTAACTTATCCAGGTGTGGGAATGGTGTGTTGTCTACTAGTTTCTCCAAATTACTTCCGTTGCGAGCAACGTTCAGTTGCGTCGGACTTATATTTGGAACAACGTTCGGTTGCATCGGACCTATAGAATTATTCGGATTATAATGTTGCTTTAATATATCTATTAAAGACACATTAGACACATTTGAATTAATATAAATTATTGGTATATCACCCAAAATTCCTCTTATCTTAGTTAGATAAGATTCACCTAACGCTCTATCCACAATAGCTAAAGATGCGCCATTTAAAAGGAGACTAGCTAATCTATCTACTCCTTTATTTTTATCTATATCAACTAAAGAAATATAAAAATTATCTCCTTCTAACATTTTACCATAAAAATCCGCTCCAAAGGTATTTTTTTGAGAGTTCGAAAATCCATCAAAACCTTGAGGGATTACATCACTAAAGTACAATACCTTTTCCTTCCATTCTGTCATAGTTAAACACTCGAAAATCGTTATATATAAATCTTTCTATTTTTGTAACTATAGAGGGATAATTTTAGTGGGCGGGCTTGCAGTGGCTGGAATCAACTCAAGCAGAGTTTCAGCTCGTTGCTCCACTCCGTTACCCATGAGCGTACGTCAATATGCTTAGTGTTGCTTCCTTCCGGATCTGGCACGGTTCGCACATAGATGCACCCCATTGGACAGAGCTTCGACGCGCGGAGACTGGCCCTGCAAAAGCCAATTACAACGCCTGCAAGCGTTCGGCCCGGCATGAAGACGGTTTCCGGTACAGAGGGCGCCTACCCCTCCACCTAGCCTATCACTATTAGACCTCTAAAGGTCTTCCTTAACAAGGAATATGATACCTTTTTTAGGTTTTGCCCTTCCAGACATGCCAACGATATACCTTACTTTGTATCTCGCAGCTTCGCTCACCAAAGAGTCTGTTATCTCATTATCCAAGACTACAGCATAAATATCCTCCAAATTTTTCAACGTCTGTTCCAGCTCTTTCACAGGAACTTTTCCTAGTATATTCATATCTTCATCAAGAAGATACGCCCCTCCCGAGCCTTCCAATTCTCTTAACATAGAACGGAAGCTTGCAGCCAACTCTGCAGGTATTCTTGGTCTTCTGCTTTCGGATTTTAGCTCGCCACTATACCTTTGTCCGCGACTCGATCTTTCTTCAACTGCACTCGCCTCTCGGATATCCTGCACACCTCTGAGCGCTTTGAATATCTCTTTACCTGTAAGCTCTTCAACTTCTTTTCCATCTGGCGCTTTTACATAATCATGTATGTTTGCGACAGC
>CAYMQE010000060.1:3356-5024 GCA_964392695.1 Candidatus Woesearchaeota archaeon
ATCAAATCGCCTCCCCTAGCGCCATCAACAAAAAGAGTTGCTTTTTTCTGTTTGCAAAGCTCAATTATAGTTTCTGGAATTCCTGTGCCATTCATAGCAATTGCATTCTTTATACCATACCTAAGCAGATTAAGAACATCTGCCCTGCCCTCAACGATTATGACTTCATCTGAAGTCTCAACGTCTGTGCCTGCAGGGAGCTTATCTTTTCCATATTCAACTATGTCCTGCTGTCTTACGGAATAAGTAACTTCCTCAGCTATCTCTTGTGTATCAGTTTCTGAAATCATGTCTTTCAGCAAATCTTTAGCTCTGGACAAAAGAAATTCTCTCTTGCTGGATCTAACATCCTCTACCTTTTCAACTTTAATTTTAGCCTCGCATGGACCTATTCTTTCAATAGTCTCAATCGCTGCTCCAATTAGCGCTGTCTGTGTCTTGTCAAGACTGCTTGGAATAGTTATCTGACCTGAAGCTTTTCCTTTATCAACTTCTAAGTCTACCTCTATCCTGCCTATCTTTCCGGCTTTTTGAAGTTCTCTTAACTCCAGTTCCTGGCCTAAAAGGCCTTCTGTTTGGCCGAATATAGCGCCGATAACATCGGGCTTTTCAACCATACCGTCAACGTCTATAGTAGCATGAATTATGTATTTAGACGAAACGGGTGCTATTTTTCCCATTTTTATCTACCTCCTTTTAAAACTTCGAAGAAATATCTTATGCCAAATTTTTGGCTTAACCAATGATTTGTGAATATGATTAATGATAGTAAAGATAATCAAACACTATTGGAGTGACTTCTTCAAAGTTATCTTAACAATTTAGAATATAGGGGGTGTTTTTATACTTTACGGTAGTTACATAAATCTATTTAGATTGAAGAACGCCTTTATCTCATTCTGCAACGAATACGTTTCTTCGTATATTTGAGTCCTCCAATTATTGAAGGTTGAGCGGTACAGGTAAGAATCATAGATGCCCTTAAGGAACTTCAATACTGGAGATTGCTCCCAGCGAGATTCATAGTCAGTTCGCAAAATTCCTTTGAATGTTATTTCAACATCGCCTTTGCTAAGTTTAACTGCAACGCCATCTTTCTGCACTTCAACTTTGTTGACGCCCACCATAAAGACGAATATGTTTATGTAAAACTGGGTATAGTCATCAACATTTTTCAAGCCGTCCCAGTTTATTTCTATCTGTTTGCCTATTGTATCATTTTTTTCCTTGAATTTTCGCTCTTCAATAGTGTACCGCATTGAAGTCAGAAGATCGTACATTGTCTTGTAGAAATCTGATAAATCAAACAGTCCGTTAAATTTTATCTTTGTGGGGCCGACCACCAATGTTTCTTCTGACATAGACTTTTATTATTTCTCTGGCGAATAAAAAGTTATTGTCTTTGAGCGCCGCAGTTGTTGCACACGCCCTGAGAGCTACTAGTAGCCAATTTGTGCGTAATTATATCTATAACACTAGGCTCAATTTTTAGTATGTCTTTCTCTGTAACCAAGCCTACAAGTTTTCCACCATCTACAACAGGCAGTCGTCTTATATCTTCATCTGTCATAATCTTCGCTGCAGTGTAAAGCGTTGTATTCGGTTTTATAGCTATGATATTCTTGGTCATTATATCCCTGGCGCTGAGCTGTTTGGCGTCCTTCTCCT
>CAYMQE010000061.1:0-4960 GCA_964392695.1 Candidatus Woesearchaeota archaeon
TCTTCCAGGGCGCTCGACAATGATAACATCTGAATTAGAAATGAAACTAACAAGTTTCGCTCTAAATGCAAGAGAGAAAGCAGTAGTTCCATTCTCAAATTTTAAAGTCGGAGTCGCTATATTAGTTGACAACGACATTATATTCACAGGAGCTAATGTGGAATTCGCAAGGAACCAGAATATACACGCAGAATTTGTAGCTATGGACAAAGTATTGAAAAATTACATTTTACCCAAGTACACACAAGAGGAACTCGCTGAAAAAATGAAAATCGGGCTAACGGAAATAATAGCAATTGCAGAAGCCAACAGCAGTGGCATCCCAGGGTGCGGCAATTGCCGACAAATGCTCTACGAAATAAATCCGAAAATGATATTTTACAGCATAGACACAAATAACAGAGTAAAAAGATATAGCATAAAAAAGCTCTATCCAAACGCTTACCGCTCCAACGACAGCATTAAACTTTAGAAATTTATGAAACTAAAAGCAATTATCAGAAAATTTGCACTCGCAATCTCGTTAGTTGGATTTGCGCTAACATCCTTTATGCTGTTCATCGCATTCAAAATGATAACTTCGGAGAATATCGCTCTAATCATTATAGGCGCGGCTGTTCTTGGGCAGGCTATAATTATAGGGCTTGGTTCAATTGCAGTATTCTTGTCTGCAAAAATTATACGAAAGAAATGAGTTATAAGTTAAGCAGATACTCATAAGTTCCCCTGCCTTTAATTTCTTCGCCTGCGAATTCGCCTTCTATATCAAGCAGATAATTGTTAAGCAGATGAGGACGGCTTCTGGTGCTCAGCCATCCTATTTTTTTCAAGCAGGTTATATCAAACAAAAAGTTCCTGCCATCTACGCGCCATTTTATCGGCGTTTCTCTTTTCCAAATTTCATCATACTCTTCTTCAACTTCTTCTATGCTAAAATCATTCCTCAAGTAATGGTGCCACTTATCATTAATAACTGCCGCACCTTCTCTCAAATCTATGTTGTATTTTTCAAGAGGTGTATGGAATAAGTGCATAGCGCCATTTTCAAACTGCAAGTTCATCCATTTCCATGCGGATATATCATAAGGTGTTAGTATGCCCAAGCCATGCTCGATAATACCCCTGCCATTATTTACAGCAACTTCACTGCCGGCAACATTAACTTTTCCAACTGCTTTAACGCCGAAGCTGTCGTAAAATTTTACGTTAAGATGAGGCGCTATATACGAACCGCCATTCGCATAGACTAGCGTGCTTTCTGGAGTAAGAGCTGTGTATTTCAAATCGCCATTCATTTTAATATAGTCAAAGTCAAAATTAAGGTTGTAGTCAGTTTCCTGATCGCCATCCTTCTCCATATAGAATAAAGTGGTTTTTGGAGTAAGAGGCATTTGTTTCAAATCGCCTTTTACGCTGATATAGTCAAAATCAAAATTAAGACGGTAGCCATCCTTCCAATTTCCATCCATTTCCATAAAACGCCCTTCCAAAGATACTTCCTGATGAAAATCAGTCTTTGACAAATTCTTGAATATAGGCTTCTGATAAGGGGGCTCTCTCATATGATAATTTGGAAATTTCTGCGATATCAAATAGCTGTCCAATATGTGAAAGCGTAGTTGGTCGGCTGCAATCCAATACGTTCTCATAACAGTATCTATATCCCTAACAGATTCCTTGCCTTCAGAATTGAACATCAAATAGATCATCCCTTCTTCCATTGGCCCGCCTGTGCCTTCAAAATAAGGATAGAGAGAATTATCCAGTCGTTTAACGGAATTTGCAGACCATTTAACAACGCCTGGTATTCTAGACTTAAGCAGGCCGTAAAATAAAGGAATATTTTTAAAGTAGAATGAAGGAATGGGCTTTGGTTTTAGTTTATCAGACACTTTTTTGTGAAATCGCAATATCTATAAATAGTTTACTAAACTATATTCTAAACATGAAGCACATAGCATTGGCGTTTATATTTTTCTTTGCAATAAATTCTGCACTTGGGCATGACGGCGAAGAATTAAACGATGACGAGAAAAGCAATATTTTTAAATTTGCTCTTAACTGTGTTGAATCTCCTGAAAACTGCGACTGCACTTCATTGGACGAAGGCGCAGAATTCTGCGGCGAGCAAATAGACAAAGCAAAGGAGTGCATGAACAATTTTAACAAATGCGAGGGATTAGAAGATGACTATATTCTACCGGGAAATATGCCTGACTTCATGAAAAAATTCTTTGGAACAACGATGAAAAGCGCGATAAAACAAAAGAAAGAAAGCTACGCCAAAAAGATAGCTGGACAGCAGGCAAAAATCTGCATAGAAACGCCGGAAAACTGCGACTGCGATAGTGTGCCGGTATACGCCGGAGAATTCTGCGAAAATAAAAAAAACTTGTCTATACAATGCATGAATGAAAACAATATAACAGCGTGCAATATTTTAGACGCAGACGAAACTATACTTCCTCCGAATTTTCCAGAGGGTATACGGAAAATAATAGAGCCAATAATCAGGCCGATGGTGAATGCAAAGAAAGAAACCGTCAAGCAACTTGCATTAAGCAACACTGTAGGCATAGTCACCTCGTGCTTCGCCAAGAATTTTGAAAACTGCGAGTGCGAGAAGATACCTCACGTAACTGGAAGAATATTCTGCGCTGAAAGAATGGAATTAGGCAGGCAGTGTGTAAACGGAGATATAGATGTCTGCAAAGAAGTTGATTCAATGCCAATGATACCAGAGGATATACCAAGTTTTGTAAGAAAACCCTTGGAGCCGTTGATTAAAAAACTTGTTGAACAAAAAAAGAAGGAGATATACTCAAAATCCGGCGTGCCCCAAGAATGTATGGACGTGCCAGTGGCTATGTTAGATGCGTGTCTTAAATCAGCAGGCTAATAAAGCCAGAATTTATAGATAAATTAATGAGACGGATAAGTGCACTGCTTATTTTGTTAATAATTATAGGCGTATCCTATGCGGAAAATCAAGGGGTTTCTGAAACCGAACAAAATGAAATTCATAAATTTATTTTAGGCTGTTTAGAATCTCCAGAGACCTGCGACTGTTCAAAAACAAATGAAAATGGCAGAGGCTTCTGCAATGCCCAACTTGAGAAAGTCAATAAGTGCATGAAAGGTATTGGACCAACTGCTTGTGAAAATATGGAAGAGGTAATTTTGCCGGATAATATGCCGGGATTTATGAAAAAATTTATGGGTACAACGCTGAAAGACGCAGTAAAAAATAAGAAAGCAAGTGCTATTAAAAAATCAACAGAACAGGCAAAACTCTGCGTGGAGAAGCCGGAAGAATGCGACTGTTCCAACGTTCCGGGCTACGCAAAAGACTTTTGCTCCAACAAAAAGGACCTTGCTATTCAATGCATGAAGGAGTATAACATAACGGCGTGTATGATTCTAGACGCTGATGAGAGCGTGCTTCCACCGACAGTGCCAGAAGGAATACGCAAAATATTAGAGCCTATAATTAAGCCGATAATAGACGCGAAGAAAAATGCTGTAAAACAACTTGCTGCCAAAGACGCTGTTGTTATAGCAAACTCCTGTTTTGCCAATATAGAAACCTGCGACTGCTCAAAGATTCCGCACATAAACGGCAGGCTGTTCTGCAAAGAACGCGTAGATTTAGTAGGTGTATGTATGAAAGGGGATATAGAAGCCTGCATGACTTTAGATTCGCTTCCTATAATGCCTGATGATGTTCCAGAATTCATAAGAAACGCAATTGAACCTTTAATTAAAGATATGATAAAACAGAAGAAGATGATGTTCTTTGCCAGCGCAGGTATACCTTCGGAATGCATGGACTTAACAATAGATGAATGCAAAAAATTAGTTGAAAGCAGGCAAACAACCGTAAATATAGAAGATATTTAGATAAACTTTTTCTCAAACTGAGGCATACGAATTATTTTTACGCCTTTCAAATTCTCCGAAAGCCATTCTTCCTTTGCCCATTGGTCGTAGCCCAACGCTATAATGTCGGGCTTAAGGCTGATTATTCTGTCTATAATTTTGCTCTGTTCATAACCCAAAACTACTTCGTCTGCAATATTCAAAGCCTTTAGTCTTTCAAAGCGAATTTTCTCAGCGTTCAAAGTTCTTTTTTTCTTTATATTTGCTGAAGTTTCATCGCGCGCTACTATAACAATAAGTTCAGAATTTTCTGCCAGTGCCTTGGCGCTCTTCAAATATTCAATATGACCTGTGTGTAATCTGTCAAATGTGCCTGCACACAAAATTCTTGTCTTTTTCATGACAGGAACAAGAATAAATATAATTAAAGTCTTTTCTAAATGATGCTGGAAGTTTATTCAGACGGCGCGAGCAGAAGCAATCCGGGTTATGCTGCTGCTGGAATATCAATTTACGAAGCTGGAGAATTAATCTACAAAACAGGCATCTACTTAGGAAAGGTAAGCAATAACCAGGCGGAATACATGGCGCTGATAAACGCGCTGGAGATAGCAAAACTGCACGGCAGGGAAGCAAAATGCTACAGCGACTCTCAACTTATGATAAGTCAATTGAAAGGGTTGTACAAGCTGAAAAACATAAATTTGATAGAACTGCACAAAAGAGTCAAAGAGCTGGAAAAAAATTTTGATAGAATAGAGTACACACATGTCCTGCGAAGCCACCCAAAAATAAAAGAAGTAGACCGACTTGCAAATATAGTGTTGGATGATAGGCATGGAAGACATACAAACAAAGATTAAAGCAATTGAAGATGAAATAAGAAAGACGCAGTTCAACAAATCTACAGAGCATCACATAGGCAGACTGAAGCAAAGAATTTCCAAACTAAAGCAGGAAATGATAGCCCGCGCAAAGAAAGAAGCTGCGCATTCAAGATTGTCTGTTAAAAAACATGGCGACGCAACTGTTGTTTTAGTCGGATTTCCAAGTGTAGGAAAAAGCACATTGCTGAATGCAA
>CAYMQE010000062.1:0-4710 GCA_964392695.1 Candidatus Woesearchaeota archaeon
GTCATCATACGGATTTGATGCTGTCCTAGTTCAAGCTGTGGAATTGTATAATGATTTGGAGAAAAACAATAATTTGCTCTATGAGCGACTAACAGAATTCTACGGCTTTTACAATCCAGAAGAAGCCAAGAAAGTTAACAGCATGGAAGAGCTTGTAAATTTAGCTTTAAAACCAACGAACAAAGGCTCGCAGATTGGCTGGAATTTAGATGAAATGGAAATGAATATGATGAAAGAGCTTGCTGAAGAATTAAGATACAACATAGAGTTTCAAAAGCAATTGTCTGAAAAAATAGAGAAGCAAGTTGTAAAATATGCGCCGAACATTTCTAAAACTGCCACATCAATGATTGCAGCTAAACTCATAGCACAGGCAGGCAGTATGGAAAAATTGAGCAGGTATCCAAGCAGCACTATACAATTGTTAGGAGCTGAAAAAGCGCTTTTCAGGCATCTTCAACGAGGAACAAAACCGCCTAAATATGGCATTTTACTGCAACATCCTGAAGTAGCAAAAGCAGAAAAGAAAGGTAAAGCAGCTCGCCAATTAGCGAATAAAATAGCAATAGCCGTAAAGAGGGACTATTATGGAAAAAACACAGCATAGTGGAGTCTTCAGAAGCGGCAGGTATGTTTATACAAAAAATTTAGCTCCTGGCAAGAATGTCTATGGCGAGAAACTCGTAGGCGAATACAGGGAATGGATACCAAACAGAAGCAAACTTTGCGCTGCTATAATGAAGGGTGTAAAAATTACAGGAATTAAAAGAGGAGACAAAGTGCTTTACTTAGGCGCTTCAAGTGGAACTACCGCTTCCCACGTATCAGATATCGTGGAAAGAGAGGGCGCTGTTTTCTGTGTAGACATTGCCTATCGCGTTGTCAGAGATTTGCTTTTCGTGTGCGAAGACAGGCCGAATATGTATCCACTGCTTGAAAATGCAAATTTCCCGGAGAAATATTCAAATATTTTTCCAAAAGTTGATGTTGTTTATCAGGACGTTGCTGTAAAGAATCAGACGCAGATGGCGATTAAGAACGCTGAACTATTCCTGAAGAAAGACGGCTATTTGATTGTCGCAATAAAAGCTCGTTCAATTGACATATCAAAAAATCCACTGCAAATTTTCAATGAAGCGGAAAAAGAATTCCGACAGCACTTCATAATAGTGGACAAAAAGAGATTAGAACCGTTCGAGCGCGACCATATTTTCTTCGTTATGCAAAAGCGTTAATTTTTTAAATAGCACACACCCGATAAATTATGGTATGACAAACCAACAACCAAACCAACAGCAACCTATTTACATACTGCCCGAAGGAGCATTGAGAACAAAGGGAAGAGATGCTCAAAGAGTTAATATCATGGCTGCTAGGGCTGTTGCAGATACAGTAAGAACCACATTGGGTCCTAAGGGCATGGATAAAATGCTTGTTGATTCTATCGGAGACGTTGTAATAACAAATGACGGTGTTACTATACTGGAAGAGATGGAGATAGAACATACAGCTGCAAGAATGATGGTTGAAGACGCAAAAACGCAGGAAGTGGAAGTCGGCGACGGTACTACTACAGCAGTTGTAGTTGCAGGAGAGCTTCTTAAGAAAGCAGAAGAACTGCTTGATCAGGAAGTGCATCCAAGCGTAATAGCAAAAGGATACAGACTGGCAGAGATAAAAGCACGGGAGATTTTGCAGAAATTAGGCCAAAAAATAGAGAGAAAGGATAAAATAACGTTGAAAAAGATAGCAATAACCGCAATGACTGGTAAAAGTGCAGAAAATGCCCGAGAAAAACTCGCAAATATAGTCGTAGATGCCATAATGCAGGTAGAAGATGGAAATGTAATCAATCTGGATAACATAAAGATAGAAAAGAAAACCGGCGGAAGCACAGACGACAGTGAATTGATTCAAGGTATTTTAATAGACAAAGATAGAGTGCATCCAAACATGCCTAGACGATTAGAAAATCCTAAGATTTTGCTTCTTGACGTGGCTCTTGAGATAAAGGAAACTGAGAATGACGCGCAGATAAGGATAACAAGCCCTGATCAGCTCCGCGCATTTATAGACCAGGAACATAGTATGCTCAAAGAGATGATTGAAAAAGTGATTTCAATAGGCGCCAATGCAGTATTGTGTCAAAAAGGGATAGACGACACTGCACAATATTTCTTAGCTAAGAAAGGAATTTTTGCAGCCAGGCGTGTCAAAAGAAGTGATATAGAAAAACTTTCAAAAGCAACCGGCGCAAATATAGTTTCAAATTTGGACGAAATGAGCGCAAAAGATTTGGGAACTGCTGGAGTTGTAGAAGAACAGAAGATAAGCGGCGAGTCAATGACATACGTAAAGGACTGCAAATTCGCAAAAGCTGTCACAATTTTAGTGCGCGGTGCAACTGATCATGTTGTAGATGAAACTGAAAGAGCAATAACAGATGCTCTTGGAGATTTAAGAGCAGTTATAGAGAACCAGATGATTGTAGCAGGTGGCGGAGCGCCGGAAATGGAATTATCAAGAGAATTATCAAAGTATGCAGAATCTTTGACAGGACGAGAACAGTTGGCTGTTATGTCCTTCGCAAAATCAATGGAAGTCATCCCGCGTACGCTGGCGGAAAACGCAGGTATAGACCCAATAAATACAATAGCAGACTTGAAATCAAAGCACGATGCAGGAAAGAGATGGTATGGCGTGGACGTGCTTATAGGAAAACCATCAGATATGTGGGAGCTTGGTGTAATAGAGCCATTAAAAGTAAAGACGCAGGCTATTTCTTCTGCAAGCGAAGTCGCTGTAATGATTCTTAGAATAGATGATGTAATAGCTGCTTCCAAATTGAGCAAAGGCAGCAGCATGCCACCAGGCGGAATGCCTGATATGGGCGATATGTAAAAGAGTTAAATACTTTACACTCATAAATAATATTTGATGACAAAGGAGAGCTATTCTGAATTAAAAGACGCTGTGCATGACCTAACACAAGAGATTAGAGATACTGGCGACGAAATGGAAAAGATGATTACTATTAATCTCACTCTGCAGTCTAAAATGACTGAATTAATGATACAAATAACCGACTTGTTAAAAAATGTAAGTGAAATGGTGTCATTGCTTAAGGAATCTGCAGAAGCGGAAGAAGAAGGCGCAACTGACAACACAGCTATGGTAAAAATATTGGAAGAGATAAAGAACCAGAATGGTGATATTCTATTGTCATTGCAAACTCTTGACAAGCACCTGACAAGGGAATACACACGGGATATGTTGAACAAAGCGGTCGGGCGCAGTGAATACTAAAGGAGTCACGCCAATAGTTGCAGTAGCTTTGCTGGTTGGGATGGTTGTAGCAACTTCAGGCATGGCATTTATATGGATTATAACTACCCAAAATAAACTAGAGAACACAGCAGGGGAATATGTAAGCTCAAGGCTTGACAGCATAGACTTTATAATAAATGATATTACCTGCAATTCAACTACGTCAAATATTTCTATAACGCTGTACAATTCCGGCAGAGACAACATAACAATCAAGGATACATGGATATTTTTGCAGAATTTAAGCAACAATAGAACAACCATAAATTACAGCGCCGGACCGCCGACAACTGTTGCTGTTGACAAAACAGTAATCACATGGCCGAACAATAAAGTTGGCATGACGAATAATGTAAACTACGGTGTAAGAATAGCAGTTGCAAGCGAAGAAAAAGAAGTTGAATGCACAGGTGTTTTATAAATATAATATATATATACTTGGAATTGCTAAAAATAAAATATGCGCGAAGACAGATTTCTAATGCCGAACATGGTAGAAAAGTTCATTTTAGTAGCAATTGCAATAATAGCAGTTGCAGGATTTTTGTTGTTTTACGCCGCTATGACAACGTCTGATGGAGCTTCAAGTATATTAATCATTTCAGCGCTGATGAATTGGATCACCGTAATAGTTTTATTATTAATAGGTATACAATTAGAAGAGGTAAGGAGAGTAATACATGGTAAATAAGAAAGGTATAACACCCATTATAGCAGTTATTCTATTGATGATGATGACAGTAGCTGCTGCCGGCGCCGCATATTTCTGGATAATCGGCGTTCAAGATACTATTCAGAGAGATACAAGCGATTTCGTCAGCGACACTTTAGAGAGGCAGGATTTTGAAATACAAAATGTAGACTGCAACAGCACTTCTGGAAATATTACTGCTTTAGTGTATAACTCCGGCAAGACAAAATTCACAAGTGCGGCAACAAGAATATTCCTGCTGAATATAAGCGACGGAACTACAAAAAACCAAAGTGTTGCTCCAGACACAACCTTAGAGAGAACGCAGACAAAGTTATTATGGCCAAATAGCGCAATGGGAACAACTGCCGGAACAGAATACACGATAAAGATTGCAATAGGCAGCACTACTAAGGAAGAATCCTGCAAAGGAGCTGCTTAAGCAACACATTTAAAATTATATAGTAATTATACATCTTAACATGAATAAGGCGCAGACAACAGTCATCAGCACTGTATTGATAACCGGAATTTTAATGAGTCTCGTTACTATAACTTACATCTGGGGAAAACCGCTTATACAAAAAAACGCAGACAATGCAAAGTTGGACAGCGTGATTAACAAGCTGAAAGAGGTAAACAGAGCAGTGACAAGCGTTGCTGATACAGGCGCGCCGAATGAAATAAAAATA
>CAYMQE010000062.1:4720-4938 GCA_964392695.1 Candidatus Woesearchaeota archaeon
TGACTGGGGTCCAATATCCTATGTTGAATTGCCGTATGTAAATGAGCAGTTTACTGTGAACACAACCACAGCTAATACAACAAATGTGCAGCACTGCCAGAGCTCCAACACAACTATAAAGTTAGGCAACAGCTCGTTTACGCTTCAAAATGGAACATCATTCCAGATGAATGTAACCGTATACAATACGACTACAACATACGATTACGTTTGCATAA
>CAYMQE010000063.1:0-4917 GCA_964392695.1 Candidatus Woesearchaeota archaeon
GTGCTTTTTTAGCATAACTTCCAAATAATACTACAATATCCTCTTTATCCAACTCTTGATAAATTTTTCTGATAACAGGATGTTCTTTTAAATAATCTTTTCTTTCTTCATCAGAAGATACAGCTAACTGTGACTTTACTATCTTATTTTGTTTATCAAGTGCAATTATTTTAGATTTCCCAACTTCTTCAACAATCAACAAGTCCTTTATTGAGTTAATAGTTCTATAAAAACTAGCATATGGTATATTTAATTCTCTGCTTAATTCATGCATTGTGTATTTCTTATTAGGATGTTTTCCAAGATGATTGACTATGATATGCTTATTATCCATATTTGGATAATATTATCCATAATTGATATATAAATATTTCGTTTCTAGCTTCTAGAAATAAACTTTGCGGACGCAACTTTTCTATCAACCGATATATCCCATCTCAGGACCCTTAAATGGCTCCATATAGTCGGCGTTGCCCTGAGTTTCATGTTCGTGCTGTTTTGCATGAGACTCTACATGTTCGTCCATCTTTTTTATCTCTTTATTTAATTTATCCATAGAAATTTTCAGGCCAATGTAATTCTGCAGTTTGATTATGATTTCTTTTGCGGGTTTAAATCCCATAAAATTAGGATGGCCAAGAGTCTCGGCTAAAAATGATACAGCAGGTATGTTTCTGATTTTTGAAATACCCATTAGCAGTCCTGCTGCACCGATTATCATACCAACTGTTTTCTTTCCGTCGCACATTACGCCAACTTCACTAATCTCCTTTACCAATTCTTTACTTGTAGCAGTTCCATGCACATTGATTTTTTCCGGCATATATGCAAGCCCAATACCGCCAAGCGTTATCAATTTGTTTATATTCATATCTTCAAACAAGTCCAATAATTTGCTGGAAATATAGTAAGAGTCGCTCTCTTTCACAGGCTGAACATCGCCTACTAAAAATATAATATCATTTTCCTTCTGCTCTAAAAGATACAACTCCATCTTCGGAAGCTCTATAACAGAGTTGTCATCCAGAAATACCGCGTTTGGGAAAGTGTCTGAGTAAATAGTGGCAAATTTTTCCAGTTTCAGAGAATCAATTATGTAGTCAACAACTATGCGGGCGACGTTACCTATTCCAGGCAATCCTTCTACAACAATTGGTTTGTTGGGCTTCACCTTTTTATTATATACCAAATTAAATTTCATATCCTCTAATTTTTTTATATTTATCACCCCTGTCTATTGTAATAGTATTGCAATGTTTTAATTTAAGCGTATACTCATTGCATACCGCGCAGTATTTTATTTTCATTTAATTCTCTCCCAAGAAAACTTCAAGTCTAATTTTTTGCTTTCCTCTTCTAATTTATTCGTCACTTTCCTCACCCGCTCTTCCGCAGATTTATAATTTACTGCAGATATTATAAGAGAGTATTTAGATGCGCCTACGTATTTTACTTCAATATTTTCCGGCACTATTTTAAATAGAGAACTTATTCTATGAGCGCCATCGCCTGCAAAGGAAGAAACCTGCATGCGCAAAGTCACGTAAACTTGCTGTGATTTTAGATGATCTTCTATAATACTAGAGATAGCTTCTGTCCACTCTTTTGGAAGTGTTATAGAGTCCAGTACAGACGTTCCATTCTTCAGCATATCCTCATAGAATAGGTATAATGCTCCATACTTATTCAATATCGCATCCCCGATTTCGTGGTAGCTTCCGCTCTTTTTTTTCAGTCTTTCTTCAACTATCTGCAATAATTTATCTGTTTTCTTCTCAAGACCCCATTGACTGAATTTTCTGTCACGCTCTACATTGCTTACTCTTTTCAGCGACAAATCTATATGCCCCTTCGCTGTATTGACATCCAAAACCTTGCAGACTATCTGTTTACCTTCTGCAACAAATTTTCTTACATTTTTTACCCATGTAGAACTCATTTCTGATATGTGCAGCATGCCTTCTTTATTGTCATACTCATCCAGTGTGCAAAAAGCTGCGTGGGTTGAAATCTGCTTGACTGTGCATATAACCAATTCATCTTTTTCCGGAAAGTCCGATTTTCTGTAGTAAACCATACAATTAGCTAACTAAGACACTTTTAAAAAGATTGTTCTTATTAAATCGGATCTATGCGCTCTTCTTTATTTTCTCTAAGGTATGTGAAAAATGGCAATTGTTTAATCTTCTGACGAGCGTATACATCCGTAATTTCCACATTGTAAGCATAAGAACCACTAGACTCTTTTAAATCGCCAACATATACACCAGGTACATGTTCCAAATATCTTTTAGCGTATTCAAGACGCTGTTCTAGACTTACCCGTTTAGGGGTTATGTTATCTAAGTCAATACCAATATCGTAACTCATTTGTAAGATAAAGTAATACTTATTAATAAACTTATCCTAATATCTCCAAAACTGGCGCTCGTATCTTTGACTTTCCTCCTGCAGGAGATGATAAAATTCTGTTGCAAGAAAGGCATTTAACAATTGTTGATGCCTTGCCAAAGATATTTTGCTCATTCTTACATTTTGGACATCTTACTTTCACAAATCTGCTCTTAGGTCCTATTTTCATACAAACTCCACCTTTTTAAGTCTCCATCCTTCGCTGATTATATCCTTCTTCTTGCACTTTTCGCACTCGTATCTCAAGTCTATTTTTTTAGTTGTTTTTGCGCCATATTTCTTTCCTTTGCTTATCTGAGGCTGTGGGAATCCGCCGTATCCGTGTATGTTGCTGCGCCTCTCGTGGCGCCTGCTTCCTATCTTAAACACTCCACGTTTCCTTCCGCTTTTGAGCTGGGTCACCTTATGCACAGTATGTATCCTGCAGTGTCTGCAATATTTTCTCATTGTTTTTGGTATTTTCATCTTATTTCGCACTTCCCTTCATTCATCAGTATACTCGCAACTTCTTCCGGAATTTCTAAGTGCTGTCCCTTGCTGAAGGGCCCTATCACTTCTCCATTTTTCCAGATGAAACCGGATATATATTCTGCTGCGTAAAGTTGTTTACCATTTTCTGTGTTTTTAAGAGTTTTGGAACTGTTGTTTAAAAGGCAATCGCGCGATTTTTTAATGGAATTAATTACTTCCTGCAGAAGTATTTTTTCATGCTCAAACATTTTTACGGTGTCTAAAATATTGGCGTCTGTCTTTAGTGATAATATAGCGTGATTAATCATCTTCTTCTCTCTGCGTTCAAATATATCATTGAATATATTCTGCGCATTGTTAATCTCGGTTATCAATTTTGAAGTCATTTCTTTTGACAAGGCGTCATTTTCTTTTTCTGCTTCCTCCAGAAGCTTCCTTTTGCCTTCTATATATTCACTAAATTTTTGTATAAAGTCCCTGCCAATATCCTGCAAAGAAAAGTTGTCCCTTTCGCTTCTGTTTAGAACAGTCAGCCTCTCATAATTAAGTTCCATACTATCTCTTCTTGAACTTGGATTTTTTAAGTGTATAGGTTGCTGGATTCTTTATCTTTGAACAGAGCTGGTCGGGTTTGCACACCCCAAGAGACAACATGTAATCGGGATTATCGCAATTTGGCGGCATAAATATTTTGTCAGTTTTCAACTGCGACAAAATGTAATTCTCTTTCAATGGTGGCTTATTCTTTTTATTAATCTCAAGAATAAATTTCTTGGCGCTTTCCATATCCCATCCGCATGAGCGCAGGAAATTTGCCAGAATAAACACTGCTCTCTTTCTTCCATCTGACAGCCCGTTCATTATGAGCGTGACACAAGGAGGAAAATATTCTTCAGGTATAGCTTTAACAGGAAGCTTAAAGTCTTTGTGCAGTTCTTCTTTCGGTGAATTTTCTGCCAGCCAATCGTAAGCCTGCGTCACTAAATATTTCGCTTCGCCTTCGCGGTATTTATCAAGAAAACCCAGAGTCAAGTCAACATTTTCCGGCTCTGCCATTTCTCTTTCAAATTTTAAAGGGTCTTTGCATGGCTGTGAAATTTTCCATGTTTTCTCATTAAATACAAATGGCATGCGTATCAAATGTCTAGAGGAGAGAGCTATTGTGTCCATCTTTATTACAGAATAAGGATCAAATTCACTTTCTATTTTCACGCCTGTTCTTTTTTCTATACCATCAACGCCGTCGAATTTAATAATCTCCATCGAAAGAGAATTTTTTATCAGCTCCTGTATATATTTGGCTATAATCATAGGTATCTCTGGAAAAAGAGCGCTTGACTTAACGCCATTGACTTCTGCCGGAAAAGACTCCCAGTTAACACCTATGTGGAAGCCGCTTCCTCCGGAGAACTTTATAGAGTAGTTGCGCACGTTGTGATACTTTAAAGTCTTTGCTACTAAATCAGCGCATATTCTTGCGTATTCAAAGAATTTAGTGTCGATATCCAGAACTAAATCCCAGCCTATGCGCAGATCTGAAACCTGTTTGGGTGCCATATCATTTGACAAAAGAGACGGGTTGGCCCAGCGCTCTTCGGAGCTATGAAAGCTCGTCGCTCCGTTTTTTACATGGTCTAGTATTTCGTTTTCAAATAGAATAGCCAAAGGCCTTTTGCCATAGCTCCCATCCATAAAGCGAAAAGCCACTTCTCTGTTTTTGCAAAGCAAAAGTATTCGCTCTCGTATATCGCGATTAGAATAGTACTTTATTACATCTGAAGTCTTCATCAATTAATTGTTAAATAAACCGCCTTTATATTCGTTGCAGAAGAAGTAAATTCTACGCAATAACTCCTCTTTATTGCGATGCACGTCTACATAAAAATATTTAAATAACATTGTAGCCGTACATTATTCATGGTATATACGGAAGTAAAGGAAAGAAACAAGAGAAAATATTATTACATAGCTGTATCAGTAAGGAACGGCGACAAAGTCGGCAAAAAAAGAGTATATTTAGGGGTAAATTTAGAC
>CAYMQE010000064.1:0-4851 GCA_964392695.1 Candidatus Woesearchaeota archaeon
CATTGCATAGTTTGATTGGCGGTGAATACTCTCGAATAGCAACAGATATTGGCGACTTGCCTGACGATCCTATTTATGCGCAGCTCGTGGAATATTATAGTCTTCCAATTTTGTTTAAGAATGAATGGCAGAAGCGCATTGAAGCCATAAGAAGCATACCAGAATTCAGCAAGGCAGGCGACTTGTTCATATGCTATGAACAAAATTGTTTAATCTCCGGCTGGACTAAGAAGTATCTTGAGGTTAAAGCCCAGGAAGGTGAGAGAGAACGCTCAATTTCGTGCTCTTCAAGAGTGTATGGCCCATATAGGAATGATGAGGTGGTATTATACTTAATAAGAGAATGAACAAACGCGGAGGCGAAGAGCTGTTAATTATGTTAGCGCAAGTCATTTTAATTTTAACTGCTTCAGCTGCTATTTTGTACGGTTCTTCCAGCATATCGCGCGGTGGAGACTTTAAATTATCTATACTTGAAACTGCAAGCAAGGCAGAGGATATAAAATCCATGATGGACCAAGAGAGAAGATATGCTACAGAGTCTGCATTTTTCTATACAGGCGGAAGCGGTGGATTTCTTCAGCCGTCAAAATGCGGTATAGAGCTATTAAGCAACAGCATTCCGCAAATTCCAGAAGATGGCGCTTATTACTGGAAGAAGCAGTTTGAGACTGAAACATCGTGCACTGCTAATGACGAATGCGTAGCTGTGTATGGAAAGGGCTCCTACTGCTACGGAAATTTGTGCTACAAACCCGTTTGCACAGACATTCCAACAAACGAAAGCTACGTACTTACTGTTAGAAATTTTTTGAATACATACTTCAGCAAAGCCGACCCGCGTTTGTGCAATCTGCTCAGCAAAGAGGACGGCAGTATACCAACAGAAAATTGCCTGAACTTTGAAAATGATTTGGTAGAATATGAGTGGGATCCAGACGTTACAATTGAGTTGAATGACTGGCGTTCTTGGGAAATAGAATTTAATTTCTTTCCGGACAAACCAGAATTGTCTGTTGTTAAATTAGCCGGCGGACAGAGAATAATAGATTATGATTATTCAACTCTTGTTAATCTGCGAATGATAAACGACGCTTTACGCATGCTTAGATTCGCGCAGGATTATGTAAATGGAAGCTATGGCGAACGGGAACAGTCCTGGATAAATAATGAGTTGGAGCAGTTTATCAAAACAAGATATGGCACGCAGATAGTCGGCTTGCTTGTGTGCGACAATCAGGCTCAAAGAAACTGCTACCCCTATTTTGATTGGATGACCTCATTTATGTCTTACTTCTTAGTAGGCAGTGAAGATTTGCCGACTTGCGCAAAGAATACTAAAGATGCAAGTGGTGCATGGAAATATTTTAACGGCGCGGGAAAAGCTAGCAATATTATGGTAGAGTTGTACAACTGCTTCGGCGACACTGCAAAGAATGTAAATCCTTCTGATGAGCCATCTAAAATGACAATATACTCGGGTGCGGATGCAGTGACGTGCTCACAATATTGTTATGACTCTATGATTGATTTGGTTGAAAAGGAATTAACAACTATGCTTACAGACCATAAAGTGTACTATTCATTCCCGTCAAAATTAAAAACAAAAACAGGATACAATTGGCGCGGTTTTATGTTTGACATTGGCGTTGACATTAAATGCGAAGAAATATTATTCCGCGATCCAATGACTGGAAGAGACTGCCGTTCAAATACCTGCGGTGACTACAGCGATATGATATGCGTTTCTTACGACAGCTATGACGGAAGTGTATATACACCAATTAATTTTGATTTGTCAAACAACGAGTACAGATACTTTACAACAAAAAACAGTCTAACTATTCGCGGAAATGATGACGGAGCTGTACGGAGTATAAATGATGGAGCCGTAACTTCAACACCATGCAATCCTGACCTATGTTTTACATTCAATACAGGAAATTTAAAAGCGGGTGAAAATAGATTTACTATTTTAATAACTGATGGCGCTCAAAGTGTAGAAAGCAATTTAGTGGTGATAAAGTCGTGAACTATAAATTAATTAATTTCATGCTTGCGCCTGTGACAATTGTTCTGCTTTATCTTTCCTTGTTCGCCCCAATTTACTCGCAGGATATACCAGGCGATTTAATACCTATCTCAGACGCTCCGCAGGAGGGCGACCCTGCTTTAGGCGATGCTCCACTTGAAGGCCAGTGCTCAAATAATTATGAATGCTCTACCTATGCATGCTGTGGAAAAACGTGCAAACAACCAACTTGTTTATTTAATTCAGAGTGCGATGACAAAAATCCGTGCACAGACAATGGCTGTTCAACAAAGATAACAGATGCATGGGGCCTTTGCGAAGCTGTAGTTAGATTCCCTGATGTGTCGCAGTCTGATGATTTGGCATATCAATGCGGTGGAACTTCTCCAACATGCCAATTTGTTAACGGCGACAATACACCTAAAAATTGTCCGACAACTTCTCTGGCGTGCCAGTGCCCTGACGGCTACATTGCAAGAGAGGGAATGACGAATAAATGCGGTGTTGATTCAAGCAAAACAGGAACATTGAGCTGTCAAGCATTTGACAACGCCTGCGGAAGCACTGAAAATCATTATGAAAATAATTGCAACATAGGCAATAACGCAGCTTCCGGAAGCTGCGTCTGCTGTCTTGACGCTGACGCCGACGGTGTATGCGATGCTGTTGATGAAACTTCAAGCTCCAGCGTATGCACTGCAAAATGCATAAACGCTAATTCTCCTGATGGAAATGAGTGCAGTCTTGCCGGAGCATCAGGCTTCTGCTCAAATGGCAACTGCGTATTGTCAAATTTCGTAAGCCTGCCTTCGCGCTTTATGTTCGTGATAAATGAAACTGTGGTGATTGAATGAAGCGATTAATTTTAATTGCTATTTTAATCACTGCTTTGTTCTTGAATGCATCTTATGCACCTGGAGAGTGCAAAGCAGGAACTCAGCTTGGTAGTGAGTGTAATAATGGCGGGCCAGCGTGCAGCACTTATACAACTGTGACAGATTGTAATGGAAAATATCAGCAAAGTGATGTGGACAAGTGCCACTATTGTAAATGGGACCAAAAGCGAGAGTCATGGTCAACTAGAACTTCATATAAGAATTATGATTGGGAGCAATGCATCAGTGATGCAACATGCAGTAGTCAATACATATGTTCTAAAAATGACGATTGTGTAAGCGGGAGTTGCATTAAAGATTCAGCGTATCCTTTAAGCTATGGAGTTTGCGGACAAGGTTTTAAGGATGTGAATGATGTAGATGTTGGTTTAACAAAATCCGTTAAAATGCCTCAATTTTGCAAAGAGGAAGCTGTTGCTGAAGGCATTGACGCTTCCGGCGGACTGCAGAGCATTGACTCCAGAAGATGGGTTCGTGGGAGTGACGACCATGACGATTCTTATTATTTTACTTCTTACTACAATCCATTCGCTATACCTTACGACGCTGGAGTTGATAGTGGCACTGAAAATTTCTATTTTGACAGCAAAGTTTATGCTGACTGCGAGTTAAGTGATAGGAATGATGACGCATGCAGTTGCAGTGATATTACAAAATGTTCTATTGACTTTGATAACACTATTAGCGAGCAACCTTATTATGGATTGCGTTGCAAACGTGGTTCTATTGATGCGTTGAGTAATTTATGCAGTCCAACAGCTTATGAGGATAAGTGTTACGCTCTTAGATGGGGCGCTGATGCAACTGAAAAAGATAGTAATGTATATTATTCTGTCAACTGCAATTCAAATTATGTTGAGGACTGCGGTTTACATTATTGCCAAAGTGGAAAATGTGCTGATGGATGTGTATTGAAAGACGATTTCGTAGCGCAGGGTCCATTTTTGAAGACAATTCCTGTAGATAGGCCAATTCTGTGGGATGAGTATAGAGATGATGGTACGAGAGGCTATTGGAATCGCTTCAGAATGTTTTTCTACGCTGGAACAAAA
The DNA here is from genome assembly GCA_964392695.1 of Candidatus Woesearchaeota archaeon. Classification (GTDB taxonomy): domain Archaea; phylum Nanobdellota; class Nanobdellia; order JAFCGN01; family JAFCGN01; genus CAYMQE01. The sequence continues at coordinate 3,981 of CAYMQE010000064.1, forward strand.
AAAGATGGTAGTGATGATATATTTGTAGAGAAAAACAGGGAATATACAGTTGATTTTGACACTGGAAATAATTACTGTTTGTATTCCAATTCGTGCACTTATGAAAGCGGGTGGAATGTGCAGTATACAGCTGAACTATTTCACGACGGCGTAGCTTCTTGTATATGTGAGGGGGATAGATGCAACAGTGCAAAATATTGTTCAGATTCTTTGCTCTCTTCGCCAGCTGGCGTTACTTATGATTTGAGAGCTGTGCCAGACTCATGCGCTGTTGGACCTGGCTGGACTGGAAAAAAAGCTGATGCTGTAATAGCTAGTGTTAAATTTTCTGATGACGAGGGAAATTATTGCAAAATAGAAAATTGTCAAAAGAAAACGATGGCGCAGGTGGGATCGCCGGCTGTGACAACTGACTGGAAAACAGATTATGTATTTTTTGATGTAGGCGTAGATGCAATGTTTGTAAAAGGTGCAGATAAAGATTTTTGGAAAGGCGAAGGAGATTTGAATGAGATAACAAACAGATGCTATTGGAAGACAAACGCAATAGCTGGTGTAGATTTTAGTCTAGCTGAAGCGGATAGATTAACAGATTGTTCAACTGCTTTGAAAAGCGACAATACTGATTATGTAGCTCTGTTGCCGGGTCCTATTTTAGATCTTGCAGATTCAATACCTGGATACCCTGAAAATTGTCCATTTGGTTGGGGAAGAAAAGATTATTCTCATGTATGCAGTAAAGAGGTTTATTATAATGGCCCAAGGACGCATAATATGTTTGGCTGGGTTATACTTGACCTTGGCAGCGAGGACACAATGGAGGAAATTTTTAGCAAAGCTAGGGCCAGCGACACACATGGCAACGAGGAGT
>CAYMQE010000065.1:0-1865 GCA_964392695.1 Candidatus Woesearchaeota archaeon
TTCTCTCCAAAGTCTCCAGCAAAGGCACATCCAGCGTTGTGTCAAATGCAAATATCATAATCTGTTCGTTAAGAAGCTCCTTGTAATAGTTGAGCACAAAAGCCTGTCTGCTTTTGAGATTCTCTTTTTCAGGCTCATTGTTGTAAAAGTACAGCACAGTCGTATAGTTTACATCAGGGCATGTATTCTTTATTTTTTCCAAGAAGAGCCATTCCTGAATCAAGACTAACGTGTATTTTGTTTTTATTTCCTCGTAAGTCTTTGTATTAATCTGCCGGTTCTGCTCGTATTGAGTCAGTTCATCTCCTAACCTGCCAGCTAAATCTCCAAGCTTAGTTGCTTCATTCCCGAAATATACGCATGACACTTTGGAATCTGTCACATCCAAAAAAAGAAATTCCAATTCAATGTTTTCAACTGAAGATTCAAGGCTGAAGATAAAATTTTCAAGATAGTTTACCTGGCTTTTGTTGAGAAAAATGCCTAACAGCACGCCTAGCGCAAACACTACAGTTGTTATTACAGCTGCAAGTATATAGACACCCAAATCAACTGTCTTTAATGCCATCCTTTTCTATCTCTCCTAATGAATAATTTGTGCAGGAAGGACAAGCCCCACACTAAAGCCATTATAGGTAGGTATCCCATAATAAATAGAGCGTAATCCGTATATTTATTTTCTACATCAACGCGTTCTCTTGAGACATTAAGACTGAATGATATAACAACAAGCGAGATTATTAATAAAATAAAGCTGAACAGCGAAATAATGTTAAGATAGAGGTAAATGCTGGAGAAAGTTGGAAAGTTAAATAAGAGCAGTATGTCCCAATTCACAAGGGAAAAATTCTGGAAGCTGGAGTATAAGCTCGCGGTAGTTTCCTTAAACCAATAGGCCACAAGGAAAAATGTTGATATCAACCACAGGAATGTGGATGGAATTAAAAACATGCCAAGATTGCCGAATTTTTTGTTCAGGAAAAAATATCTGTATTTTCCCACATTATCAAAATAGCCCACATACCATCTCAAGCGCTGTTTTAAAAAACCCTTGAATCTTTCAGGCACTTCTGTTACAACATAGGCGTTCACAGAATTTCTGATTACATAGCGGGTGTTATGCATTTTAAAAGCTATCTCCATATCTTCTGTCAAAGAAGTTTCATCAAACCCGCCGCACTCAGCTATTGCTTCTTTTCTGTAAAGAGACCCTGGGCCGGGAATTACATACTGCGTATTCGCTATGTCAAACAGCTTTCTCATATAGATAGAGAATATATACTCAACCCACTGTATTTTTTCCATGAAGCTCACCTGCTTATTCGTCTTCATACTCGTTGTAACAGCGCCTACATTTTTTTCGTCCATATAGCCAACAAGATGCTTCATTGTCTGTGGCAGGTAAAACGAATCAGCATCAAGATATGCAATCAGTTCAGTATCCGCGTGTTTCAAGCCCAGATTCATCGCGCTTGCTTTACCGCCGTTTTTTTTGTTTAACAATTTGATAGCTCCTTCTTTTACATGGCCTTCGCAAATTTCTTTAGTTCTATCGGCGCTTCCATCATTTACTACAATAATGCTTATCTTCTCTTTAGGATAATCCAGATTAAGACAGGAATCTACACATCTGGCTATATTCTCCTGTTCATTGTAAGCAGGTATGATTATGGATACTCTTGGATATTCTTTTGCTATAGGGTCGTCAAATATTTCCTTCCTGTTCCTCAAGAAAGTAATGCCCCACAATACTGTGGAGTAAAGAGAAAAGTAAAATATTGCCAGAATTATAAAAGCTATTGTTTCCATATTACACCACACTTATTGGATAGATGCATCTGCAGTCATCTGACGAGCTGTCCACA
>CAYMQE010000065.1:1875-4223 GCA_964392695.1 Candidatus Woesearchaeota archaeon
CCGGTAAGCGTTGCACACTTGCTTGATGTTATATTTTCAACTTTGCAGTCGCAGGAGCAGACTACACCATCTGCGATATACTTTTCGTCGAGGTAGCAGTCGCAATTATTCGCCAGGGAGATATTGATTAGCTCATTTACTTTGTCCCCCAGCTCCGCACATTCAGCCTGTCTTTCTTTCAAAGCCTGCTGTATTATAGAATTCTTCAGAAAAGAAAAGGAGACCATAGTAAGCACTATAACAAATACAAAAGTCATCAATACTTGAAAGGTAAGCTTCTTCATGAAAAATCAGATTCAAATTTGATTTATGAACATTGCTCTCGCTGGGCATTCAAAAATTAAAAAAATAAAAAAGAAGGTTGGGTTAAACAACCGCCTTCTGTTTTTGTGCCTGCTTACGCAGCTTCAGTTACGCCAGTGTAGGTTGAAACTCCAGAAGTACTCAAGATCATTCTTGATTTACTTGCGAAGCTTACTGCCACAGCATCTGGGAACAGAATCTCGCTTGCGAGCACTTTAGCAGCTAATCTTGTGTCTTTGCCAGCATATCCTGCAACTACAAGCGCGTGTTTGCCAGTTCCGAAAGCATCTTCGACATAGTCGATTATTGCTCTGTCTACTGGATAGTCACTTGCTTTCCATGTCTTGTTAGCATCTGCCAACGTCTTGACATGTGAGTTTACTGCAGGTCCGCCAACTAGTATCACTGGTACGTCTGTTACACCGGATTCGCTGTCAAGTTTTGCAAATGTTGGAGCTTTTTTGTTAACTCCGCCTGCAACACTAGACAAGACTACATCAGTTTTAGCACTGAAGTTGTACACTCCATTGACTGGTAACTTGATGTCTTTCTTAGCGTAGCCACCAGTACCGTACGTCAGTTTCTTCTGAGGTACTTTAAGCGTGAAGTTTACAGCATCAGTTATGTTTGCTGCAAGCCCGCCGCCACTCTGGTTGTACCATACTAATGGATTGCTTCCGTAAGAAGTCTTTGATCCTTGTGTGTAAGACCATGCGGTAATGTTCGCGTCAAACGTTGTTCCGTTGAACGTTACTGTAACAGTATTTTCTACGCCATTTGGCTCCTTGACTTTCAAGGTTCCAGTGGTTCCAGTAGTGTCACCATCCCATTTCAGGGATAGATTGGTATTAACAACTCTTGTACCGCCCGCATCGAAGTATTGCTCATCAACGTTCAATTCATCAAAGGAGTTTCCTGTGCTGTTAACAACAAGGAAGTCTGTTCCTTTTCTACCATATATTGTTGTGTTACCGCCGCCAGTCGTTGTACTAGCCGTCACTCTAATTGCTGGAGTTCTTATTGTTACACCAGTTCCTCCTACCGTACCAGGAGCTGTTGTAGCAGTATCATTCCTCTTAAGGAAGATTCCATGCTGCGTGGTGTAGTTATCAAGATTTGCCAACGCGTTCCAACCCGCTGTAGTGTTTCCAGTGAATACCTGCATAACTGCATTAGTACAGTTAAGCCTGAATTCCTGCTTGTCACTGTGATATGCTACAATATCTGTAGCTGTACCAGTTCCAAGAAGTCCAGCGTTGTAACTTGAAGTTCCCGAAGAGTTAGCTACCTCACCGCCTCTTGTTGATGTTGCAAGAGTAAAGTTGTAGTATTTCAGACCTGGTATAATTATTGTACCATCAGTTGTGAAGTTAATGTACTCATCTAAAGTACATCCTAAGTAGTTGATTATAGGTACAGACTCATAAACTGTTAAGTTCATGAATTCAGTATCCGCATCATCTGTTGCAACATTAGATGCTTCTATGTAAGTAATGTTGAACAAACTCATAGGACCAGCGCTGGTTTGACCAGCTGTCATCTGAATAACTTGGTTGTTGGTAATGTTTAACTCTGCGGTCGTGTTTACTGTTGTTGGGTTTCCTCCAAAGGTCAAAGTACTAGATATGTTGTATCTGTCGTCACCGAAAAACTTTATTCCGGTTTTCATGATTTGCTTGTCATATACAATGTCGAGTATAGCATAAGGACTGCTACCTCCCCACGTTGTATCAACAGTTACATCCAATACTGTACCATAGGAGTACATTGCACCTTGTTGTTTGACTACTGTAACGGTTCCTAGTGAAGAATCACCAGAAACTTCAAGCTGTGCGTTACCGGTTGCGCTGTCTATACCTATTAATTTGACTGTCTTACCAGCATATGTTTTACTGTCGCTGACGTTGTATTTAATATCATCAGCAGTTCTACCAACTGATATGTTACCAGCTGTTGCAGAACTATTCCATACATTGGTTACTTTGTAGACATCAGTACCGATTTTGAGGAAGTCACCAGTTTGGTTAATGGTATCTCCTTCAACA
>CAYMQE010000065.1:4233-4840 GCA_964392695.1 Candidatus Woesearchaeota archaeon
TTGTATAGGTAAGAGCGTTTACAGGTATCGTCAAAGTTAAACCAGTAGAGTTAAGATTGTTACCAAACCTGAACTCCTGTGTGGCGTTCTTCGTGGTTCCAGACTCAGTCCACTGATACTTTGCGAAAGCTGTTACGTTTCTATAGTCAATTGTCATTATGGTGGAAGTTGACACACCGAGGTTAAGCGACGTGTTTGTTCCTTCCCAGGCTGTTGAAGAAAGTACTGCTTCGCCAGAAGCTGAAGCTGTTGCACTCTGTGCGAATGCTGCTCCAATTTCTATTGCGCCTGCTACGTCTTCGGCAAAACCGAGTACGTTAGTTGCTCCGCCTGTTCCCAACACGATGTTGGAAGCGAAGTCACCGGCAGAACCAATGAATGGTCCGCCTGCAGTTGCAACTTGGCCAAGATTACTTACTGCAAGAACACCTGCGAAAGTAGTTCCCAGCATTAATGTTGACGTTCCGACTGCTGCTATTTTTTTGATTCCGTTTTTTATTTTATTAAATTCCATCTTAGTTCACCCAACCTCCTAGGAGGGGCTATAGCAATTTTATACAAATAGAAGTATATAAAGATTTGGTGTAATATTTCGTATTCATGGCTT
>CAYMQE010000066.1:0-4793 GCA_964392695.1 Candidatus Woesearchaeota archaeon
CGCTGTCATCAAAGCATATTCATTTTTTTTCAGCTCTGGCGGAATTTTCTTTTTCTTTGCAAGGCCGTAAGACAATAGAGTTGCGTCTACGACCGTATTTCCAAAATTGTATATTTTCTTTCCAAAGCGCCATTTTATATTGCGCACGCTTTGTTCAGAAACAGCAAAGATAGTATCAGAGAACAAGTCGCTGAATATTCTGGATATTTCCTCTGGAAACGGCTCAAATAAAGAGCCACTTCGCAGTCCGCCTTCAACATGCGCATTCTTGTATTTCTTGAATGGGTTTAGCAAGCGGGATGACGCAATAGCAGCACTCATCGTGCTCATAGTATCACCATGATACAGAACAAAGGTCTTGCCTTTTATTTTTCTCAATGCACTCCATATTCTTGGAACAAGCAGAATATTCCAGAAAACTGCCTTGCTTATCTTAGACCAGAATTTTGTAGTGGTCCCTTTTGGAGGAGGAGTTAAAATTACATCCGGCTCCCTTATGCCGAACATACTTGGAAAATAGCCAAGATCGTGCTGACCAGTATGAATAAATGTATACTCTATACTTCTCCTTTGCAATTCCAGCATTATTGGCATTATTTTAATTAACTCTGCCCTTGTGCCCAAAACTACGACTATCATTAGTAAACGCAAAATAATTTAAGGTATATAGCTTTTCGGGTGTTATGGAATTATTAATCGTAGCAAACGCCTACTACCCTCTAATAGGGGGTGCAGAGACACATATAAACAATTTAGCCAAGAATCTCGCAAAGAAGGGCGTTAAAGTAGCGGTATATACAACTTATTTTGGAGCTGAAAAGGCGACCCAAGAGGAAAATTGGAATAACCATACAATAAAGAGATTCAGCTACTTCAATCCGATTATACCTTATACATTGTCTAAAGAGCTGGTTAGCGCTGTAAATGAGAGAATTAAAGCTGGAACAATCGTGCACCTTCAAGGATACGGCAAAGGCATTTATGACAGCGTGGCTAAACTGTGTGTGAAGCGAAATATTCCTTATGTTTTAACAGCTCATGGATTTTTCCACACCAAAAAATTTTCTTTTTTCAAAAATATATACGAAAGAACTTTAGGAAAATACTTGGTAAAAAATGCATCGGTTTGCATAGCGCTGACAGCGATGCAGATTGACAAGTATAAAAGTTTAGGCGCAAAAAGAATAGAAGTTGTGCCAAATGGAGTTGACTTGAATTTATTCAAAAATACGAAGAAAAAAAGAAATGCCGAAGAAATTCTTTTCGTAGGAAGACTGTCAGAGAATAAAGGAATTGACATTCTAGTAAAGGCATTTGATAAATTAAAAAAAGAATTTCCACATGCGAAGCTGAGGATAGCTGGAAAAGACTGGGGCTACAAAAAAGAGCTTGACGCACTGATTAAAGAGTTGAATATAAAATGTATAGACTTCACAGGCGAAATTGAACAGAAAGATTTAATAGAGCTTTACAATACATGTGGAATTTTTGTTCTTCCATCAAGATATGAAGGATTTGGGATAGTGCAACTTGAAGCTATGGCTTGCGGTGCGCCTGTGATAGCAACAAGGGCAAAAGGTGCGTCAGCAGTGATAGAAAATGGAAGAAATGGTATTCTTGTAGAGCCAGACAATGCAGATGAATTATACAACGCAACTAAGAAGATATTGACTGATGATAAATTTAGGAAACGAATAATTGCAAATGGAACAAAATTGGCGCAAGAGTATAGCTGGGAAAAAATAGCTGATAAATACTTAGAGATATACAAGGGATTAAAATGAAAATACTATTCTCTCTGCAGTATTTCAACCCGCCAAAGGGAGGAGCAGAGATAGCCACGCAGGAGCTGATTAAACGATTATCCAAAGAGCACGAAGTGGTTGTAGTTTCAACAGGAAATAAAGGAAATTACAAATTTATGGGCGCAGAAATTGTGGAAAAGAAAGTGCCGGAATTTCTGCTGTTGAGAGACACGAGCAATTACATTGGAAATTTGCTGTGGAAAAATATTATTGATAAGGGAATAGAGAAGTATAGTCCGGATATTGTAGTTACGCAGTTGAATTTCGCGCCGTCCACTATTGACTCTGCAAAGAAGTACAATAAAAAGACTATAGTTATGCTGCATAGCTATGAGCCATTTTGCGCAAACGGTTTTCTGGAACTGCAGGAAAAGCACGACAACTGCTTTGCACACGTTGGATGGCATAAAAAATTACAATATTACTTTATAGACAGAAATTTAAAAAAACAGAAGTCAGCAATGCAAAAAGCAGATTTGATTATCAGCAACAGCGAGTATATGCAAAATACTGCATCAGCATACGGATTCAAGTCAGAAGTTATTTACCCGCTTGTGAATTTTGAAAAAATTAAAGTAAAAAGTAGAGACCCATTATTCATAAGAGCATCTAAGCCGACTTTTCACAAAGGCGGTGAAATATTTTTGAAAATAGCGGAAAAAATGCCTGAACGCAGATTTCTCGTCACTGGTGGAGGCGGAAAAACTATACTGCCAAAATTAAAAGAGTTAAGCAATGTGACAATAGTAGCATGGTATGAAGATGTAAAAGACAGCTATAGACAAGTTAAACTGTTGATAGTGCCAGCACTTTGGCCTGAGCCATTTGGCATGGTAACACTGGAAGCTATGGTGAATGGAATACCAATAATAACAACAGGGAGAGGAGGCCAGAACGAAATAGCCGGCGACGCCGGAAGTATAATAGACAATCCATTTGATATAGATAGATGGAAAGAAGAAATTGAGAAATATGATGACACTAAATTCTACAAAAAAATGTCAGCAATGGTGGTCAAGCAGGCAAAGAAATTTTCGCCGGAGATTAGTTATGAAAAATTCATCAATCTACTGAAAAGATTCTAGTAGTGCTGTTCATCTGCATTGTGAATAAATCTGGCCGTACTGAAACTTTCTCAAATAAAGTTATGTACTTCTCTCCGCCGTATCTTGAAAAAGTCCAGTCGTCAAAAACAAGATAGGTTACATTCTTTGTTTTGAAAATATTGTATATTTCATCAGTTTCGTAATCGCCCAAATTCAACGGAACAGCTGTTTCAACAGGACTCAAAGTAACTGAAGGAACTTGCAGGTAATAGGTTATGTATTCAGGAACAGAATAAAAAATAGTGTCAGTTTCTTTTACATTTGCTTTAGACCAGTTGAAGAACTCGCTGTATCTATTATCAAGCGTTTTGTCAAGGAAATACGCAGTTGCAATATTCTGCGCAATAAACATTACGGATATTATTGAAAGCAAATAGATTCCGCGGGAATTTAATTTGAATGTTGAAGCGAAGCTCACAGCTGATACAACAATAGCTGGCATAATCAGGCGCGTGAAGAAATAGTTAAGGTCATAGCCTGCAAGCAGCTGCATTATAACAAAGAAAAGAAGCCACAGTTTCATGAACAAATCTGCTTTAACAAGGCCTTTTATCACAAATAACGAAAGAAAGATAGTAAAGAATAGCCATATGTAAATTGCAATGGACAACAAAGGAAATTCCATAAGAATACGGAAAATGTAGCTCAAATCTCCTTCAAGTATACCCCAGAAGCCGACGTAAAAAGATACATAGTTCATAGGATTAATTAAATTCATTATGTTTTTTGTCGGTGTTTCAAGAACGTATTTTCCACCGAAGAGCATGTGCCAGACAGGATTGTCCAATAGTATCCAATTTCGCCAATACCACAGTGACATTGAGAGAAACGCGAATAAAATTGCAAGTGAAACGAACATGAATGTCTTTTTGGATTTAACAAAGGAGTGTATAACCAAAGTTGGAAGAAGGAACAATGCAGAATACTTTGTCCAAAGTGCTATTGAAAGCGAAATAGTAAGCAATAGCCATTTCAGGAATTTGTTAAGCTCATATCTACGCGCCCTCCCTTTTCTAGACTTAGTATCATACCAGTCAACTGCATCAACTTTAGTTTCTTTTTTATTCAAAAATATTAGATACGCATACGCAGAAAGTGTAACTGCGAAAGTTATAGCTATATCTATATAGGAGATGCCGGAAAAGTATATATGAAGCGGATTTAATGCAACGAACAGCGCCGCAACCTTTGCTTTTGTTTTGTCCTTTAGATAAAAATTAGCTAGCTTGTAAGTTAGAAAGATTGTAAGAGCGCCGAGTAATGGCGGTAAAAGACTCATCAAAATGTCTCCGCCTAAATAGTAAAGTATAGCTGATATGATGTGAAATAATGGCGGCGGCCAGAATGGCGTTCTTCCTATATCCGGCTGTATAAATGGTATATATTGCGTCTTCGCCATATAACGGGCAACTGACAAGTGCCAAGTTTCGTCTCCGCTGACTGGTGTAAAATAGGCAAAGAAGAATCTAAATAGAATTAGAAATATAAGCAACGTATCTATCTTCTTTATTTCAATCACCCTGCAATTTCATTTACTATAGCGAGCATTTTTTTTGATAAAATGCTATAGTTAAACTTATCAAGCGCTATTTTTCTAGCGTTTGATGCCCTTTTAAGCAGTTTTCGGTCTTTTAATACCTTTTTGATTACATTGGCTATATCCTCTGGAGTATCATTGCCGGGATTCAGTAGAACGCCAATTTTATCCAGAACTAGAGATGCTTCACCAACTGCAGAGGCAATTACAAATTTGTTCATTGCCAGATATTCAGGAAGTTTGCCTGTAGTTCGCACCCAGTTTGCAGGGTCATCGGGCTGTATCAAAAGACAGATATCCATTGCATTTATGTAATCTGGAATGTCCTTATACATCATTCTACCA
>CAYMQE010000067.1:0-764 GCA_964392695.1 Candidatus Woesearchaeota archaeon
GCTTCAAATCTTACGACAATATAGGCGACCTTCCAATAGCCAGGTGGCACTACACAAATACTTTTTACAGAAGACCGAAATTAGTAAAAAAACTGCCAGAAGAATCTAATGTCATTCTCGCAGATGTAAACCCGCTGTCTGAAAGCAGTTCATACTGGCATGAATGCCTGAAAGATAAAACCAGCAGAATAATTATCCCAGGTCCATTTTCATATTCTATGCTTGTTGAAAATGCGTATTATGAAAAAATGGAAGAATTGATTAAAGATAGCGGGAGATTTCTAATGCAGGAAATTGCAAAATTGCCGGCGAATTACAAAGAAGTTCAACTTGACGAGCCTTGCTTCGTTTGGAAAACATTTGACAGAAGCTATCAAGAAGCTGTAAAGGATGCTTACAAACATATTGCCGATTCAGGCAGGAAAATTATAGTGAACACATATCTAGGCGATACCGCGCCTATACTAAAATTTTTATTAAGTCTGCCTGTTGATGGACTTGGTATAGATATGATCAATACGAATGTAAAGGCGCTGTCAAATATTTCATTTGAAGAAAAAACAATTCAAGCAGGAATTATTGATGCGCAAAATTTCACATTGGACAACAATAAAAAAGAAACTGCTTTTCTAAGTGAACTCACACATTCTTTACTGCACTTAGATCCAAATGAACTAATCGTAGCGCCAAATACCGGCTTAGAATATCTTCCATTGGACATAGCAAATGCAAAACTGCGCCAAATAAAAAAAATTGTTGAGATG
>CAYMQE010000067.1:774-2159 GCA_964392695.1 Candidatus Woesearchaeota archaeon
ACGAAATCGGAAGCCTTAGAAAACCAAATGCGCTTGTAAAAATGTCAACCACGCCGAAAGATTGAGAAGAACTGGAAACGATTTCCGCTCTTTGCGGATTGAATGAAACACCAAGAGATTTGCTGGAAGCTCTTAAGTCCTGCGATGCGGATAGTATAAACAGGTACAAGGTAATGTTGAATATTAAATTCAAGGAAAGCACAGGAATTGATGTTATAGATGCAGGGGAGTGGACAAGAAGAGAGATGTATCAGCATGTTGCAGACAATATTGACGGAATAAAACGCTTGTCTGACATAAGGTCATTTGACTACAATTTCTGGAGGCCGGGTATTTATGTTGGCGATATTGAGTATATACATCCTATTTATTTGCAGGAATTTAAATTAGCAAAAGAATTTGCAACTAAACCTCTAAAGGTATGCCTAACCTCATTTAACACCATGGCGGAATGGACGTTCAGAGGCCAGGGAAACTTTGATGATATAATGTTTGAAATGATAGATAATATTTTCATTCCAGAAGTTAATAGTCTTATCAGAGCAGGAGCAGAATGGATACAGATGGATGAGCCTGCATTGACTACAAATCCACAGCACATTGATTCCTTTATCAACGGATGGAATTATTTTGCGAAAAAAATCAAGCAAGACGCTGTATTGTCTATACATAACTGCTTCAGCGACTACAAACTATTATGGCCTATACTCCCAGAACTTAAAAAATTGGAATCAATCTGTCTTGAATTCGCTAATCGCGATTCGTGGAAACCGGGGCTTAGCGACAGTGAAAGAAATGCTTATGCTGAATATAAAAAAGATATAAAGAATCTATTCGATACCGGGTTCAAAGCGAGCATTGGATTGGGTATTTTACCGGTGCACACAGACCACGAAACATCGCCGGAACTTATAAGAGACAGACTGCTATACATCAACAATATTGTAGAAAATCCAGAGTTGGTTATAGGCTGTCCAGACTGCGGCTTAAGGCAGCGATCATTGCCTGTCGCACATAAGCTTCTTAAGAATCTTGTAAAAGGCGCAGAATTAGCGAGATGATAACGAGGGAATTTAACAGCAGATTGAATCAGTGCGCAAAAAGTATGCTCGCCAATCCTTTTAACATTTACATTGAATACAGCAACAAATACGATGCAGTGAATACTCTAGTGGAAGTGATGAACAGCTTTGCCGTAAATTCATGTATTTCCGGCTTTCAGCTTGGAAAACTAAATGCAATTAATGTATTAACATCTGTAAAAACAAGCACTTATGGTAATAAAACTATCAACTGGCGGTATCAAAGCGGGGACATCCAATTAATACATGAATTGTCCCATTTTGCAGACTTAGACGCAGAAAAAAGACCTTACAGACGACTAA
>CAYMQE010000067.1:2169-3250 GCA_964392695.1 Candidatus Woesearchaeota archaeon
ACCGAGCAAAATAATTTGTTAAAAGATTTATGCGCAGAAGCAATAGCATTAAGTTTTTACGGCAAAGACTATAGGAATTACCGTAAAGAGTCATTCGGGTGTCAAACAAGGAAAGAGACAATATTATACATTGAAAAAATGGCAGAACACTTTGACGGAAAAGAGGGCAGCTATTCATATCTAAGCTACTTCGGCAAAAAATATTGCATTGGAGATAAGTATCTCAAATTATTGAAAAATATTGGAAAAGAGTATCATTTGTCATTTGAAAAAATTGAAGATATAATTGAAAGACTAGACAATCAGTTTAATGAAATCTATAAAAATTGCAAATTGCGCGACTAAATTACAGCTAAAGTAAGTAATTTACTAGTTGGATAATTTCCAGTTATACAAGCGTCGCAGATGTCCATACCTATTGCTTCTTTCAAGCCGGCAAGAGTCATATACGTAACAGAATCAGCGCCTATAGCAGATGCTATCTCTCCCAAAGTTTTGCCTTTAGCTATTAATTCACTTTTTCCTCCACGACCAATATCTATACCGTATAGACATGGCATAGAGATAGGCGGTGTGGCAGAGGCAACATGGACTTTAGCAGCACCAGCATCTTTGAAAATAGAAGTTATATGCATCATTGTAGAACCGCGAACAATGCTGTCATCTATAACAAGAACGCGCTTGTTTTCCACAGAATTTGGCATTAAGCTGTATTTTCTTTTAATCATATCTTCCCTATCCTCTTTGCTTCCGCCTATAAATGTTCTATAAGAAGCTCTTTCTCTTTTCTCAAGCGCGTAAGTAAAAGGCAGTTTAGAAATTGCACTAAATTTCTCAGCTATAGGAATAGAGGTTTTCGGTACTGGCACGATAATATCTATATTTTCCAAGCCTACATTTTCTTTAACAAGCTCAACCAATTTTGCGCCAAGCCTTCTCCTGACATCAACAACATAAACATTCTCTATCCTGCTTGAAGCGCTTGAAAAATAAGTAAACTCAAACATGCAATGTCTTTTTCCAACATTGTTTACTAATGCATGTTTTTCCGGCGTTTTGCCTCTTTCAAAAATAATTAGTT
>CAYMQE010000067.1:3260-4655 GCA_964392695.1 Candidatus Woesearchaeota archaeon
CTCATCCAACTTCACTGCATTTTATCTCCGCAGTTATGCGCTTCCTTAATTTTTTGCCGGTGGGCATGTTTGCTTTGCATGTTACTGGCTTGCACACCTTTGGCAAGCTGTCGCTCAAGTTCTCCTGGACGAACATCACCCATATACTCAAAGCCACTCTGCTCCAAAATTATAGATTCTGAAGCGACTAAATAGCTTTCTCCATCTCTCCCCCACGTTAAAGGCCGTATGCCGTAAGGATCTCTGAATGCCAACAGTTTATTGGAACCCACTATTGCAGCTATACTGTAAGCGCCGTTCAATTCGTGCATCAATGTTTTTACACTATCTACTATGCTGCAGCTATTCAACAGCTCGGCTAATTTCATAGTTATTATAGTTGAATCGCTTTCGTATCCTTGCAAGTCATTAACTAAAACATTGCCATTATGAACCAAACTCAAAAGCCCATGTGAAGATTCTACACTATAGGGTGGAAGTGAAAGATCCCTGTCAGAAGTATTAGGATCAACTTTGCTTCCGCTCGTTGCGTATCTTGTTGCACCTACAAATATATCAAGCTCTTTGTTTAAATTTACGGCGTCAAACAATCTGCTGGGATGCTCAAATGTTTTACTTATCGACGGCAGGTTTTTTGAGAAACTTGTCAAGCCGGCGCCGTCTTGTCCACGACCGTACATCTCAGACAAACTATCTACAGCTATCTTAGCTTTTATCTTTCCTATCCCACCAATTATTCCGCACATGTTCTAAAAGTTTATATTCAAAATTATGTTTAATAACTCTGTGGTTGCCAAAGAAAAAAGCAAAAATCTCATAGCTTTGAGTCTAAATATGATGCTTGGCGCTGGGATATTTGTCCTATCCGTTTTATCAGTCAGCCGATACTCTGGCGCGGCAGTAACCCACTGGTTCCTAGCAGGAATAATAGCTCTAATTTTATCTTTTGTCTTCCGCTCCGGAATAAAGCTGTCTAAAGAAGGGGATATACACAAGTTGATTGAATCTTTATATGGAAAAAGCACTGCAAAAACAACGGACTGGCTTTACTGGGTTGGTTCAGCTTTTGTTGTTTCCGCGCTCTCAATGATAACCTCTCAATTCGTAGTCAAGACTTTCATATTAAGCCCGGACTACATACCGCTAATCGCAGTTGGATTTGTAATTCTATCCTATACATTTGAAATACTGCAGGAGTCAAGCATAAATAACTTTCTCAAATTCACAGCTTTCCTTAAAGTTCTTATCATGATAATATTCTTGATAATAGCATCGCAAAGCGCAATAAGTATTGACTTCAAAGATTTAACAGCAATACAGCCGTTGGGTATAATTTTAGCTTTCTGGGCTTATATGGGATTTGAGAATTTAAGCATACACATCAAAGAGAAGTAC
>CAYMQE010000068.1:0-396 GCA_964392695.1 Candidatus Woesearchaeota archaeon
TTTCTAATTTTATATCAATAGTATCTCTATAAAAATCACACTTTACAACTGCATAATTATTGGGTTCCAGCAGAAAGTATTCGTTATTAAGATAGACGCCGGTTTTGCTTCGTGCTATAATCAATGAGCGGGCTTTATCATTATCAAGGTCTATTTTGTTAAAATACCAGTAATGCATAGTATACTGCGTAAATTTCGGTATTTTGAAGAACTCATCTTGTACGTCATATATAGTTTTATATTCGTGGCTGATAAGCTTGCTCACATATTTAACCTCTATTGGCATAGAATTTAAGGTTTTTCATAGCTCTTTAACAACGCTCTTTAAGTAAGTTGTATCCTGCATAACAAATAAATGCACATTTGGCACCTTTTCGTAAAGCTCATTTATCTGTC
>CAYMQE010000068.1:406-4589 GCA_964392695.1 Candidatus Woesearchaeota archaeon
GTCCAACTGCCCATTTAACGCCTATGTCTGCTACGTCTTCATCTGTTTTTGCAGTGCGAAATTTGTCGCTCAACTCTTCTGGTAATTTTATATGGAAGATTTTAGGTATATTCTCTATTTGCTTCTTTGAAGACAGAATTTTAAGCCCGGGAATTATCGGCGCGTTTATCCCATATTTATAGCATAGTTCTGCGTATCTGAAATATTTTCTATTATCAAAGAATATCTGCGTTACTATATAGTCCGCGCCTGCGTCTATCTTTTTTTTAGTGTTTAGAATATCCTCCTTCTTGTTTTTAGCTTCAAAGTGCACTTCAGGATAGCCTGCCACGCCGATGCAGAAATTCAGTTTTCTCTCCAAGTCGCCATAAGTCTCCTTATTGTCTATTATACCCATCACATACTTGCCATTATTCAGGTCTGAAATCTGCTTTACTAAATCTACAGCATAGTTGTTTCTCGCACTATCTACAGTTCTGTTGTTTCCTTTATAGTCGCCCTTTATTGCGAAAACATTGTTTATTCCCGCTCTTGAAAAGCTGAATAGGTAGTCCTGCGTTTCTTTTCTGCTGAAGCCTATGCATAAAACATGTGGCACAGGAGTTATGTTGTACTTAAATTTTAATAGAAATGCCAGCGCGTCTGTACCCTGCCTAAGCTGTGTTATGAATTCTATCTGGCCATCTGCTGTCTCTATTATGCTTTTCTCGTGCGGATGGCTTGTAACATCCACAAATAAAGGATTGCACGCTGCCAAATATTCAATAGTCGGCTCTAATTCGCTTAGAAATACATCTCTTTTTGGAGGAATTATTTCAAAGCTCATTCTTCTCTTTCCATCCTCCTTAAGTTTTTCTATTTCATTTGATATCTTCATTAGTCTTTGAAGAATTTCACTGCTTTTTTAACTTTTCCTCTTATATGCTTCTGCAATTTGCAAAAACTTATTCAGTATGTTAGTTATGTTATCGTTTGAAGTATTATGAATTACAAGCGAAACAATTCTTTCTCCAAGCATTTCACGGCTGTCATAATTATAGATCTTGTTTAATTTTTTTAATATAAAATTATGAACTTCTCCCCAAATATTGTCATTGTCAATGCTACTGCCTGTGGCGTTGATAATAGCTTCTGTAAAAAGTTTGTATGGATTTAACTGCAGGGCAGCGTTAAAAGTGTCAGTTTTTAATTTGTATTTACTACAATCTTTTATAGTATCACTTGCCAGAAATATAGGTTTCTTCATCTTTTCTTTAAAACTATCAGTTTGCATGTAGTTAACTATATAGTCATCTAGAATAGGTTCAATTTGATTTTTACTTAAATTGTCAGCTACTAGATATGGTACGAATAATTTACGGTCAAAAGAAATGCCGCTGCCCAAAACTTGTGAAACTATGTAATCAAAATCATAATGTTCTTTGGGTTTATTTTTACGAGAAACATCACGCACGTAATCTATAAAGTTCTCGTATACTGATTTAGAAAGGCTAAAATCAATGCAGTCTACTATTTCGTCTATTTGCTTGATTATATCTTCTAACATTCTAGAGCCCCTGGAGGGACTTGAACCCCCGACCTTCGCATTACAAGTGCGACGCTCTGCCAGCTGAGCTACAGGAGCAGCTACTAAATTATTATTTGAATTATCATTTAAAGAACTTTTCGTGGCGCCTCTGAAAGGAATAAGTTAACAGCTAGAATATGCGCGCAATAGACGCCATTCATGCCTTTTGAAGAGTGCCAGATGCAGTCGCAGTTCCAGTCTGCCGGCGCTTTCTTCTCTTTACTGAATATGACAGAATGCACTGTATTTTTCTCTTTGTCCGACACTGTAAAAGCGGCTCTTTTTTCTGTGTGATAATCCACTACTACACTTTTGCACAATCTTTGCGCTCTGTCAACGCTTATAGGCATGAATTTTTCCGCGTTTATATCTTCCTTCGGTATCAAGCGGATTCCATTGTTTGCCATCTGATAAAGAATATATCCCTTGTTTTTAATTTTAACTCATACGCCCATAAAACGAATATTTTTCTCGCTTAATAGTTCCAGAATTTTGCTTCTTTGAATTTAAAGTTATTATATCTGCCCTATCCAATCTATTTAACTCATAAACAGCATATCTAATCAGATTGGCAATATGCCTCACTTTAGCTCCACCTGCGCGTCCAATCTCTTTATTTTCATCCTTTTGGCTGTATGAGCATATTCCTGCGAATTCTCCATGTAAAGTTATAAATGCGCCTCCGCTAAATCCAGGAACACTATATGCATCTGTCAAAAAAGTATCATATGTTGTTGATAAATCATCCTTAAGAGTTATTAGCGCATTACGGCCCGCAGAAACAACTTGTCCATATTGATTGTATCTTATTCTATCTCTTAAACCTAATAATTTTATTTCATCACCAACTTCTAAATCATCAGCTGCAATTTTAAAACCAATTGGTTTTGGTTTTTTCAAAATTACTGCTTTAATGATAGCAATATCAAAAGCAGGATTTGTTGCCGAAAATCCAATATCTATTGGATATGAAGCTCCTTGTTTATCAACAACAGCATATTTCCACTTCATGTGCTCCATCCAAGCATGAATATTTGCTTCAGTAGGTGGATTTTTCTCATTTATTCTTTTCCAATCCGTCTCATATTTCTTAATATTATGGTAAGCTGTAACAATCCATCCGTCTGTTGTTAGCAGTAATCCCGTTCCCACTCCTTTGCTTTCCATAACAGTTGAGCCATAAGCAAGTTTTTTAATTATTGCGCCAAGACCTACTACTGAAACAAGACTATCGGCAATCTTTTCTTCTGATTCCTGTTCAGTTAAACTTATACCAGGATTATTCAACACTCTTTCTAGAGCTAATTTGCTTTCTAATCCTGCTTCTAGGTTCTTTTGGATCATAGTAAACGAAAAAATGAACTGTGATTTAAACTTTTTTAAAAATTGACTTTCTGCAGATTCTCTCTTCTTTTAGGAGCTGTTGAAAATTTTTGTTCTATCCTCGTTACGCCGTTTTTATCAAATTCTATCAAAGTGACTGTGACTGCGCTGTTCACAATTATTGTATCTCCTAATTTTTCAACACCTGGATTTTCATGTATCTGTCCACATAGGTAGATAAGGGGCTTGAAATGCTGAAGTGCAACATAGACTGCTTTGCTTCCTCTGTTTTTTTTGAAAGCGCGGTCCAAGAATTTATACGGAGGCGGATGCGCCATAAATATCAGCTTCTTGCTGTTCTTTGCGTTTATCAAACTCAACAAATCTATCATTATTTCGTGTTCATCCTTTTTCTCTAAATGCAGTTTTTCTGCCGAAGAATTGCTTATTGCAGTCGGGGTAAGCTGTTATTCTGTAGCCATCCATTAGTTTGACAGTTTTGTCTGAAATATTATTCAGATTCTTGAAATTGCCTTTTTCATAGGCCATCTCAAATAGAGGTTCGTGGTCTTCATTGCCAGGTATTAACAGCACAGGGTAGCCGATATCATTTATCTTGCTCAGGTATTTGACATAGACATTCAGCATTGAGTCATTTAGTTTTTTCATTCTGCCTATTTTTTTTGTCCATGACCACCAGCCGACAAATAGAAACATTGTTATTACACTTGATATTTTTTGAGTAAACAGCCTCTTTAGTGGCGGTGTAATATCTCCAGAAATTACAATATAGTCCACATTCTCCTCTTTGGCAACCTTCTCAAGGTGCTTAAGAATTTTTATGCTGCCATGCGTGTCTGAAGTGTGAAGTATTTTCATCTTTTTGCTCCAATGCCGGAAAGGAGATTCGAACTCCCGATCTTCAGGACATGAGCCTGACGCTTTGCCACTAAGCTACTCCGGCTTTACGTGATAGTTTCTCAGCCAGAGTTTTTAAATCATTCGCGTCTCCTTTAATTGGAGACCACTCTATCTTAAGCCCGGATTCTTTAATCTTTGGTATTATATGGAAATGAACGTGCGGAACCGCTTGCCCTGCAAGACTTCCATTATTCTGCAGTAAATTGTAATTTTCAGCATTCAATATTTTTGAGACTACACCTATAGCTATTGAACTATCGCAAAAGCTGTCGTTGTCCATTTCATGTATCTTCTCGTAATGCTTCTTTGGGACTACCAGTGTATGGCCTTTGCTTAGCGGAGATATATCCAAAAACGCAAATGCGCCCCGAT
>CAYMQE010000069.1:0-4586 GCA_964392695.1 Candidatus Woesearchaeota archaeon
GCCATCTTTCTTCACCTTCAAGTCTAATATCCCAGTTCCTATAGGTATAGGCTGATTGATCATTATATTCTCAACAACACTGAACAAAGTGTCTATCTCTCTTGTAGTTGCAGCGTTGAATAAATGCTTCAATGGAACCTCAAAACTCGCACGAGCCAAAACAGAAGTTTTCTCGCCGGTAACGCCATATCTTGTTACACCTTTTATTGAACCGAGAAGGGTCATTGTATCCGCAACCAGCATTATATGTCGCTGGTCAACACTAAGCCCCTGCTCCTTCAAAGTACTCTGCGTTTCTTCAATTATCAAATTCCGAGCCGCCTCTATACCGAGAACAGACGCTATTTCAAATATATCATTCGACCTTGTTTTTGCTATATCAACTTCTGAAAGCTCAAAAACCTTCTTCAAATTAGTTCCTGCAGTTTGAATAATCCACGCCTCAGCTTTCCATACTGGAAGAACCTGTTTTACACCTGCTATTCCTCTTACATGCGCTTCGCGTAGTTTTACTTTAAGCTTGTATAGGTCAATCACGTTAGCTTCGGATTCAAGTGATAACTTTACCAAACCCGTCTTTGTTACTTTTACAGAGGATTTCTTGAATACTTTTTCAAGCGCGTCTTTTACCTGTTCAATTGTCATAGCATACGTTTTAAGCATTGCTTCATCAAGTTTTGCTTCAACAGCCATGTTCATCAAGTCAGTGGAAATAGTTTCAACGATATCTTCAAATTTCAACTCTAGTATAGAAGCAGCTAATTTCTTCACAGCATTCTCATTGTCCTTATATTTCTCCTTTAGATAGATAGTCATAGTAGGAGTAGATGGTTCTCTTCTAGCGTCAAAAATTTCTATCAATCTAGGAAGGCCTAAAGTAACGTTCATTTCAGATACGCCTGCGAAGTGTTTTGTGTTCATGGTCATTTGCGTGCCAGGTTCTCCAAGAGACTGTGCTGCTATAACACCAACTGCTTCGCCTGTAACTACTTTGAATTCTTCCGATTTATCACTTGACATCTGGGAATTTACCTCCTTTAGACTTTGTAACATCAAGACCGTCATCTCCATATATAAACTGAACTACTGTGCCGCTAGAATCTCTTACTGTCTTATCCTCAAAGACGCGCAGATCCAATAGCGCATTTACAAGTCTTCTCTGCAGGTAACCGCTCTTAGGTGTTCTCATGCTGGTATCCATCATTGAGTCCCTGCCTGTAACAGCGTGGAAAAAGAATTCAAATGCATTCAATCCATCTTTGTAGCCGTGCCTTACAAAGCCTCTTGCCTTTGGACTGATATCATTAATTTCAAAATGCGGCAGTGTTCTCTCATGATATCCCTTATTTATACGGGTGCCACGAAGCGCCTGTTGTCCCACAGATGAAGATATCAAAGCTAAGTTAAGCGCGCTACCTTTAGCGCCTGAATCTGCCATTACCAGCGTTGGATTACTACCTCCCTTGCTCATTGAATCTTCAACTATTTTGCTGGTGTCATTTCTTGCCATATTTAATACAGTCATAATCTTAGATTCAACAGTCTCTCTTACTGTCTTTCCAGGATAAGCTTCCATATCTCCTTTGTTATATTGATAAATTAATTCATATGCCTGCGCTTCTGCTGAATCAAGTCGGCTGCCTATCTCTTTTACGCTATTTGCTGGAAGATCCGTATCAGATATGTAAGTGCTGAATCCTTTTTTCATCAGTGTGTTTATGCCAAGCATTGAAACTCTTTGAAGGAATTTTCCGGTTTCTTCTGGCCCATATTTAAGATAAATTTCCTGCACCAATCTTCCGCTCCTAGCTCCTATTGCTACAGAGTCTATAAATCCCTCAATTAACTTTCCATCTTTGATTATCACTTTTTCATGGGAAGATTTTTTTGTTCTGCCTTCATAATCAATCTTTGGCAATACCATGGAAAATATCTGTTTGCCTGACCAATAGCCGGTCTTAGCAGGTTTCGGCAGTGGTTCTGTAATTCCCGCTTTCATCAATAAGTCGCATGTTTCTTCTTTTGTAAAGAAACAATCATCATGCGTCAATAAATAGCACCCAGATACCTGATCCTGCGCGCAACCGATAATAGGATAGCCATATCTTGGCGTTATAATATTCTGATACACACCTAACAATATTTCTGCTTCGCTTCTTGCTTCTTCAGTCTGAGGTATATGAAGATTCATCTCATCGCCGTCAAAGTCCGCGTTGTAAGGCGGTGCGACGCAAGTATTCAATCGGAAAGTTCTATAAGGCAGTACTCTTACTTTATGAACCATCATGCTCATCTTGTGAAGCGAAGGCTGTCGATTGAATATAGCAATGTCGCCATCCATTATGTGCCGCTCTACTAGATAGCCAAAAGACAACTCTTCCAATATAGCTTCCTTAGTCTCATCTGTTATCCTCTTTCTTTTTCCATCTGGTGTAACTACATAGTTAGCGCCAGGGTATGCTGTGCTTCCTTTCTTCACAAATTCTTTCAGCCAATCTATATTCCATTCCGTAACTCGCTCTGGCACTGTCAACTCGCGCGCTATATCTTTAGGAACACCGACTTCATTTATCGCTAAGTCAGGATCCGGCGAGATAACTGATCTTGCGCTGAAGTCTACTCTTTTTCCAGCGAGATTCTTTCTGAACCTTCCTTCTTTGCTCTTTATTCTCTCTGCCAGCGTCTTCAACGGCCTTCCGCTTCTATGTCTTGCAGGAGGTATCTGGCTTATGTTATTAACAAAAAATGTAGTAACGTGATATTGCAGTAGATTCCATAAATCTTTGATTATAATTTCAGGCGCTCCTGCATTCAAATTCTCAAACAGCCTCTGATTAGTTCTTACTATGTCTCCAAGTTTGTGCGTCAAGTCATCCTCGCTTCTTGCACCGCTTTCAAGAGTTATCGAAGGTCTAATAGTAACTGGAGGCACAAGCAACAGCGTCAATACCATCCATTCCGGCCTTCCTGCCATTGCATCAAGTCCAAAGTATTTCAAATCAGAATCAGGTATCTTTTCCAGTCTGTCTCGTATGTCTATCGGTGTTAATCTTACATCTTCCTCCATAAAAGTGGAAGGCTTGATTAATTTTATCTTTTTGTTTTCTTCTCCGCAATGCACGCACTTCTTTGCTGCAAAGATTCTCTTCTTTATCTCTTTCAAAAGTAATTGCAACTGATTCTGATTCTTTTGATTAATTAAATTCTCTATTTTTTCATCGTACTTAGACAAAGAGTCTTGTGAAATTCTTACCCTGCCGCACTTGGGGCATGCTCCTCTTAAAAAGTCATATACCCACGGCGCATATTTGATGTGTATAATAGGCCTTGCCAATTCAATGCTTCCAAAGTGGCCTGGACATTCTTTTACGCGAGACCCGCACGTTCTGCATCTCAATCCAGGATCAACTATACCCATGCGAAGGTCCATTAATCCTCCTTCAACTGGATAGCCATCAACATCGTACATCTCCGGAGTTACTACTCTCACAACACTCATTTTTTCAATCAACTTAGGAGACATAATTCTAAATTCAATTGCACATATTTCTTCTCTAACAACTACTTCTTCCATTACGACCGCTCACCCACTAAAATTTTTGGATATATTGAAAGCGACTTTAATTCATCCAGAAGCAGTTTAAATGCGTAGCTCATTTCTATGAAAGCTATTTCTGCATCTTCTCCACAAATTGTGCACATTCCCTTCTTTCTGTATCTATTATAGATAGCAACCAATCCACAGGTTTTGCATACTGGAATAATCGCTTTGTCAGAATCAAATCTTTCTTTAAGTGTAAGCGCAGCACCATGCGCTACGAAACAGTGGGTTTCCATTTCTCCAAGTCTCAATCCACCATCTTTGCTCTTGCCCTCTGTTGGCTGTCTTGTCAACAACTGCACAGGACCTCTTGAACGAGCGTGCATTTTATTTCCTACTATATGCTTAAGTCTTAAGTAAAATGCATTGCCAACAAATATCTTTGCAGAGTATATTCTTCCAGTTATTCCATCATACATTGTCTCAACGCCATTTTCTCTAAATCCAAGTTCATTGAGGCTTTTTCTTAAATCCGCTTCACTGCGACTTGAGAATGCTGAACCATCTACATACTCACCGCTTAATGCTCCGACTTTTCCTCCTATAATCTCTATCAATTGTCCAACAGTCATACGGCTTGGTATAGAATGCGGATTGAAAATCAAATCGGGTATAATACCTGCTGCTGTGAATGGCATATTTTCTTGTGGAACCAACATACCTATAACTCCTTTTTGTCCGTGTCTAGACGAAAATTTATCTCCCAATTCTGGTATTTTTTCATCTCTTATTTTTACAGCTATAAATTTATTGCCAGACTCGCTTTCTGTCAAAATAACAGAATCTACTATTCCACCTTCATTAAAGCCAACTGCAGTGCTTGTCTCTCTCCTATCTTCAACACCTACTCTAAATTCCTCAAGGCTTGTAAGAAATCTTGGAGGGCTGGTCTTTCCTACTAATACATCACCATTATTGACTATTGCTTCTGGATAGATTATACCATCGTCGTTCAAAGGTCTAGAGACGTTCTCTGTTCTAGGAC
>CAYMQE010000070.1:0-4551 GCA_964392695.1 Candidatus Woesearchaeota archaeon
GGCCGGCAAAGCGTTCTTATGCTCATTGAATCTGGACAATGAAAAAACTATAGTAATGTTGCAATTGACTGAGATTGAGAAAAGAGCTGATTTTTTACAAAAAAATAGGGTATTAAGACTAATCTTGGAGGATTTCACTAAGTCATTAACTCCGAAATCTTGCATATTATCAGTTGTTCTATTTGGTTCATACTCTAAGGAGAATGCAACTAAAGAAAGCGATATTGATATACTAATTATTAAATGTAAAGATGGGCTGAATATTGAGAAAGCAACAAAGAATATGTATGCGAAGTATGGAAAAGAAATAAATTCAGTTGTTATGACAAAAAAGGATTTTAGAATGCAGAAAGATAAAGCTTTAATCAGGGAAATTATGGAAAACCATTATGTTTTATACGGCGTTGAAAACTTTATTGATTTGGTGTTCAAATGAAAGCTAAAGATATGATTATAAAATCAATAGGAAGAGCTAAAGAAGAAAGGGGGCTTCGAGTAACTAAACAAAATAATTATTTGAGTGATGGTCACAAGGAGAAGGCAGACCACAATTTAATAGTTATGACTGATTTGAGCAAACTTGAGCATGAAGATTGGGTTGTAATTTCCGCTTACTATGCAATGTACCAGTCTGCTATGTCATTGCTTGCAAAAATAGGGTTGGAGAGTAAAGACCACGCTACAACTGCTGCGATTTTGGAATATTTTTTCAGCGAGCAGATAAGCAAGGATTTGGTGGGTAGATTCAACGAATTGAAAGATAAGATTGAAGCAATAACAATAGATGAAAAATATATTGATTATTTATGGAAAATCAAAAGCGCGCGAGAAACCGTTCAGTATGGCATTTCAATAAATTACAAAGAAACTGATATTGTAATGAGAAATGCAAGAGATTTTGTGAGCAAAATAAAGGTAGTAGTAGCTGGATTAGATGATAAACTAATTGGAGTTATAGGTAAGAAGATAAAAGAGTTAGAAGATATGGCAAAAAGTCTGCTTAATTATTAAACGCCTGCAAACAGTCTCAAAGCGTCTCTCAGTCCAGGCAGTAGGCCTAATAGTGTGATTATGATGAATAGATAGTTCTCAGTTTCTTTATCTTTCTCGTCGCGCTCAATTAAGTATATTATAGGAAGCACTACAAACAGCTTCATTATCACTATCCCAAAAGGCCCGAAGATATTGATGAAGAAATTTCCCAGAACGTGCTGTTCAAAATAATTGGGATAGAAGTATAGCGTTGTAAAAGTTGTAGCGCCGTCAAACAACTGCGCTGATACAGCGTATTTCCACAGCGGATTTTTGTACGCCTTTAGTTTGGCAAGTGCAATTAAGGATACGGCGATGACAAACGCATTGGTTAGTACAACAAGTGCAACTGCTCTGTAGTCAACTATTCTGTAAAAATATAGAGAAGCTAAACCAAGAATTGCGCCGATAATAGCTGACGCTTTATAGTAATTGACGTTGAATAGAATTTTTGAGATAATCAATACAAAAAACACGGGTAAGCTTACGACGAGCCAGATACCTGGACTTACCGTAAAAAAGTTTCTTGGCAGAACTCCAGTATCGCTCAGCGTGTGAAACACAGCGCCGAAAACTGCGAATATTGTACTAACCAATAAAAATTTTTTGTCAAATTTGAAATTGAAGCGCTTTAATATTTTGAAGAAGAAGTAGATAACCGTGACAGCTGTAATTGCGTAAATTGTGGTGTTTACTATATTGTAGCCTTGGTTATTGATTATTGGCTCTAAGAAATATTTCTCTATGAAATTCGGCATTGCTAATACCTGCCTTTTTGTTCCAGCAAAGAAAGCCTGTTGCTTAACATGTCTAATGTAGTCATTATTCTATCCAATTTAATGGAGATTATCTCAAGTTTGTCTCCGCTGATTGATTGCTGTTGAATTGGGCTTGGCGGTGGTGCCATTGGCACAGGTGGCCTAACAAAAGACAAGTCTGGAGCTGTTGGCGATGGTGGCGGGGGCGCCTGTGGAAACATCTGCTGTTCTGCGCCAATATTTTCTAATGGCGGCAAACCAGGTTCTGTTGGAAAATCAGGCATTACAAGATCTGCGTCTAAATTATCTTCTTTTTTCTTGAAAAAGTCAAATATACCCATGAACCTTTATAGTTATCTTTAGAATAAATAAGTTACTGGTAAGGGAATAGTAGCTTAGAATAAATATTTAATTATTAAGCGTAATAGTTACTATAGTGACTACCTACCTAAAATTTGACAAAGAGAAGGGTGTTTGGCCAAGACCTGATTCGCAGGATGAGGCGCTGGCTACTCTTAAGCTGGTATATGAAGGCGCTGCAGTGCTTGAGCCTTTCTACTATCTGGCTGTACAACAGTTGTCGAATCGCGGTTATACTGTCTTGAAAATATCAGATTGGTATTCAATGTCTGAGAGAAGCCAGGAGTGGGGCAACCAGCAGATGAAACTGCATCATCAGATAAATGATGCATCCACCTTAATGAGATACGTTAATGAGATGCTTAAGTCCTATATAGCAATGAAGAAGGATCACCAAAGAATAAAGGAATCTTTGGAATTCTATGGCAAAGAAGGAAAACCGCCTGACGATTTATCTCTAAAGGGCATATGGGTGGACTTTGTAGATACTAAAACGGGTAATGCTTCTCTTGCGCAGGTAAGCCGAAATCTTGAAATGTTCGCTGTGCGCGATTGGTTCTTCAGGGTAGACGACCCTGCAAAAGTTGATGAGGAGTTGAAAGAGACGAACGTGCGAATAAGGAATTATCTGAAGCGAAAATTAGCTGAATATCAATCCTGGAAAAAACACTGGAAGACATCGTTGATGGAGTTTGATAAAATTCTTGAAGAAAGAATGAAGTCTAACAAGAAAAATATTGATTTATACAAGCAGTGGACAAAGCCGTTGCTTCACAATATAGATGCTTTGCAGATGGGTCCGAAAAAATTGCGCGACTGGAGATTCAGGCCGGAATTGTTGAAAGTAACTGATAATTTGTTATCAGAGGTAAAAATTGTGGCATTCAGTAAGGGCGTGGATTTAGGAAAAAATAAAGACCACCCATGGATGGACTCTTTTGAGACAAAGACCAGAATAACGCAAAGTTCCAAAAAAGTTTATGTTCCTTATGTCGGTGTTCTTGAAATTGATTTTATTATAATAGGCAGTTCTCCGCAGGGAGCGCATATCCAGACAGAAATGACTATAAAACCGCGCATCTACACCAGCGAGGCGTTTTATAAGAAGTATCAGGACTGGCAAAAGGATGATGTTGAAAAAATGTTTGAGGATATGATGCTTAATGAGGAATTTACAGATAAAGTTGAAGAGGAAATAAAAGAGAAGCCGAAAGAATCTAATTTAGCCTTTGCAGGGCTGTACAATTCTCTGAAGTCGCATTTCAAAAAGAAGAAAGAAGAGCCGAAAAAAGGGGAAGAGTTTAAGCCGAAGCAGTTGAGTTTGAGCGACAAGGTATTCGGCCCTGGTAAATTCGGCGCAAACGCAATAGCAAGAAAATTGTTGAACCATTCCTTTGATGGCATATACGATATACAGAAAAAGGCCTTCTTCTCTTTATCTTGGCCTGTAGATGTGAAAGAATGGTCGATAAAACTATAGACGAAATAGTGAACGAGGTAAAGAAGAATATAGCTGAACTTAGAGCCTCAGAAAAAATAAACTATTTGATGAAAATAATCCGCGCCTGCGGAAATCCTGAATTAATACGAAAATTGCTTCCTTTAGCTGAAGAATTGCAGCTTGATAATGAAGATGTAGTTGAAGTTAAGATTGAAGAGCCGAAGCTAGTAAAAGGCGGGCTTGAAAAAGTTCTAGAAAAAGATAATGCGCCGAAAAAAGTGGAAAAGCGAGTAATCAGTCCTTATCTGCAGAAAGACGAAAATATACCTATTGACTATATGTCAAAGACGATAGAAAAGACAGAAGTTCAAAAGATGGATATTAGCTATTTGGAAAAAGAGGACGAAGTTAAATCATCCTACTTTGATAAACGACAATCTATAATAAGCAATGATTCCTATAGCATAAAGAAGCTGGAAAAGGAAGTAAAGTATAGGAGGTAAAAATGGCTGAAGGAGCAAAATTAGGGTTCGGTTCTTATCGCTTAGGAACAAGCTATGGGATAAAGGAAGGACTTACCCCTCCCATTGGTCTGAACCAGGCTATTAATTGGGGCGCACCACAGGTGGAGTTAGGAGCTATGGAGCGTTCCATTGGCGAAGTCGGACGTTCAGGCAGGCAGGTAATAAAAGAGCTGGCAAAAGCGAATGAAGTAGAACTTACTTTTCACGTGCCGATAAATCAGGAGCATGAGCTCGCATTGCCAAATAAAAAAGTCAACTCCGAAGCTATAAAAAGAATGGAAGTTGCGCTTGATTTTGTGAAAGATGTTGATGCCAAATTAATCAATGTACATCCGACGCAGGTTGTAAACCGCCCTGATGAAGATACTATCTATATATTTGACAACCATTCGGGTGAAATAATAACTGCGCGCGTACCAGAACGTATACAGAAGGA
>CAYMQE010000071.1:0-4472 GCA_964392695.1 Candidatus Woesearchaeota archaeon
TTATTTGGTAAGCGCATGGAGTGGTTGTGTTTTTCAAATTCGTTGCGAATGAGTACATAGCTGTGCTATTATTCAATTCTATATCTGCATAATTGCCTGCGAAACAAGAGATATTAGTGAGAACGAAGGAATTAACTGGTACGAGTAAGAAAAGTGCAATAAAAAATATTAAACTCAAATTTCGCCGCATGATAAACACCATTGCATATAATTTTTAAAGGTTTTGATGCTCTAAAAAGATGACTATACAGCTTTATTATTTTTCGAAAGCTTTAAAAAGATTGTAATACTTTGTATTACTTTATATGTCAAAAATCTTAGTTATAGAAGATCTTGACGGCACCATGACTTACAACACTGAATTTGGTATAGATGTCGGCGGTGGCGTAACTTACAGAAGATTAGTATTCGATAAAATAAAATGTACTGAAGTTTCTTTAGAGGAAAAATTTCGTACGGATATGAAAACTGCTAAAGCAGTTGGTAAGACACCAGATGGTGGACAGCTAGCCTATTTTTTATCAAATTTATCGCCAGTCAAAGTAAAACTAGAAGACTTTGAAGGAATTGGAAAGGAGTATAATAAGTACTCTAGAACAGGTCTTAAAAAGGTACATAGATTGTGGCGAGAAAGTGACATACATTCTGTTGTTGCAACAGCAGGACCAGAACAACCTGCTATAGAGTACGCGCAATTAGTTGGTGTCTATCCAAATGGATTTCAACACGCTTTTGGCACTACTTTTAAGATTGAAGATGGTGTAATCATAGACGTAGACAAATATTGTGGTGCAGATCACAAAGTAAACCGCCTAGAAGATTTATTAAAGGATAAAAAATACGAAAAGTTTGTTGTTATAGGCGACAGCCCAACAAACGACGGACCGCTAATGCAAAAGAATTATGATATAAATGGTGAAAACGCTTTGAATATATCGATGGGAGAACGCGCCAAAGAATACGCACATGTTGTAGTAAAAAATAAATTTGATACGCCTGCCTCTTATTATTCGGTTGGAATGATTGTAATGGCTTTTGGAAATTATTCCTACCCAAAAATGAACGTACTTGAAGAAGAAATTGTTAAAGGGAATCTCACATATATAAGCTCAAACAAAATACTTGATTTGTGTAGCTACTAAAATGGTTGATGTTATAGGAATAGGAGAATTGCTAATCGACATGATAAGTCAGGGAACTAATAGATATGACTTTTTTCCTGGCGGTGCGCCAGCAAACGCTATGGTTGGAGTTGCACGTCTAGGTATAAGCAGTGGAATGATAACAAAAGTTGGAAAAGATTTTTTCTGTGATTTTCTGCTCAAAACATTGAAAGAAAATGGTGTTGATGTAGCCAACATACCTCAAACGGAAGATTTCAAAACAGGTCTAGCTTTTGTAACGCTTGATGAAAAAAAAACCCCGAGTTTTAGTTTCTACCGTTCGCCATGCGCGGATATTATGCTGGCACCAGAAGAAATAAACGAAAAATACATCAAAGGAGCAAAATTGCTTCATTATGGAACTGTTTCTATGGCTGACGAACCGGCGCGCAGTGCGATTTTCAAAGCAGTTCAACTAGCGCATAAAAATAAATTAGTCGTTTCTTGCGACCCAAATTTCAGATCGGATTTATGGAAAAAGGAAGAACCAAAGGAACATTTGCTGAAGACGTTGAAATATACAGACATATTCAAAGTATCACAAAGCGAAGCTGAATACTTAACCGGAGAAAAAAATGAAAACGCGTACCATGAGTTGCTTAATCTGGGACCGTCCATAGTAACAATCACCAAAGGAGAGAAAGGTTGCAGGATACTAACAAAAGAAGAAGATATCACGGTACCAGGATTTAAGGTACAAGTAGTAGATACTACTGGCGCCGGAGACGCATTCGTAGCCGGATTCATTTACGGAATAATAAATCACATGCCATTATATGAAAGCGGAAGATTCGCAAACGCTGTCGCAGCGCTATCAGTCACAAAAATGGGCGCTATGAGCGCATTACCTACAAAAAAAGAAGTAGCTGCATTGATATTTCAGTATGGGCGTTAAGTTTAGATTTTTTCTAAATTAAATCTATCACCATTAAATTTGATTAAATAATTCAGGTCTAGTATGCCATTATTCAAATGTACTGTGTACTCGTCTTGTATATTCTTTGAAATATAGGCGTTTTCTGAAAATTGGGAATTAGCTAATTCTTCCAGTTTACCGCGCAGGTATTCCACTTTTTCTCTGTCAATATCTTCAGCAGTTTTCCCGTGCAGAAATAGAGTAATTACCTCCATAACCTGATAGTACATTTGTTCTGACATGAACAAAAATTATAGGCATATCATTTATAAAGTTTTGCCATTAAAATGAAGAATAATTTTTTTGTAGTACTCCTCATATTCAACGTCCATCATTGGCCTTAATTTAGTTGAGTAAAGGACATATTTAGGATCTAAATAAAACCAAGTCTTATCAATTAAGTTCCAGCGCTCAAGAAAAACATGACTACGCGAAGTCGCCAATTTTGTAGGCACACCCCTTTCTCTAAAAAAGGTCAAAGCAAAAATTGCTAAACCTTTGCAATCTGTCAACATTTTAGTCATGGTCTTATTCGGAGTCAACAAATCGAAATGTTGATTTGATCTCATAATAAAATCTTCCGATTTTCTACGTTCATTATAAAAAATATATTTTATACGTTCATTGCGAGATATATGGGGTAAAGGAAATTTCCTACTACACATAACATGTCTAATTTTTTTTTCTAAATTGGAAAGTTCATCTAAACTTTTTACCATGCCATTCTCATACTTTCTTCTTAACGGATTCAGCTGCTGAATACTGTATTCTTCAATCATTAACTCATATAGACCATCCAATGCAATAGTATGATCATAGCTTAGTTTTGAAGAATTTCCCTGCCCCGTTCCTAGGGAGTAACATAATTCGCCGTAAGTAAGAGGCAGAGTATAAACATATTTTTCCTCTTCTGTAAGTTCCGTAAGCATATACTAAAATACTAAGTTTATGTATTCTTATAGGTTTTCCACATTCTTAAGCGCAGAGCATTTAACAGCACGCTAATAGAGCTGAAGCTCATAGCGCCTGCGGCTATAATCGGATTGAGCATGCCAAAAGCAGCTACAGGAACTCCTGCTGTGTTATAGACAAACGCCCAGAACAAATTTTCCTTTATGTTGCGCACAGTTGATTTGCTAAGCTTATACGCATTTGCTACATCCATCAAATCGCTCTTAACTAAAACAACGCCTGCGGATTCTATGGCTATATCCGTGCCTGCACCGATTGCAATACCTACATTGCTCTGCGCCAGAGCTGGAGCGTCATTTATGCCATCGCCGACCATTGCTACTATCTTCCCGCCTGCCTGCAACTCTTTGATTTTCTTCGCCTTGTCTTCCGGCAGTATCTCTGCGATAAACTTTTCAACGCCAATCTCCCTGCTTATAGCTTCTGCTGTCTGCTTGTTGTCTCCTGTAAGCATAACAATATCTATACCTTTCTTTTTCAGAATTTCAATCGCTCTCTTGCTGTTTGGCTTTATCTCATCGCGTATTGCTATCAAGCCTGCCAACTTTCCGTTTTTTGTAAGGAATACAGTAGTTTTTCCTTCATTGTTCAACTTATCAAATTCGTCCTTTAAGGCGTCAATTTTAATTTTTTCCTTCTTCATCAAGCGCTCGTTGCCCAACATTATTTTATATCCATCAATCTTGCATTCTATACCATGCCCAGGAATTGCTTTGAAGTAACTCGCTTTCAAATATTTTATGTCGCCTGCTCTATTCACAATTGCGTCGCCAAGAGGATGCTCGCTGTTTTTCTCTGCGCTCGCAGCCAATTGCAATAATTGTTTTTCTGTTACACCCAAAGGAACAACATCGGTAACAACAGCTTTGCCAGTTGTTATTGTTCCCGTCTTATCCAAAACAACTATCTGTGTTTTATGCAGCGTCTCCAAAGCTTCCGCGCTCTTAATTAAAATGCCGTTTTCAGCTCCTTTGCCAGTTCCAACCATAATTGCAGTTGGCGTTGCCAAGCCCATAGCACAGGGACATGCTATAATCAGGACTGTAATCATTGCAGCCAGAGCAAAGCTAAGCGGAGCGCCGAACACACTCCACGCAACGAAGCTAATGATAGCTATCACAATAACAATAGGAACAAAGATGCTCGTAATTTTATCAACTAATTTCTGTATAGGCGCCTTGCTTGCCTGAGCTTGCTCAACCATCTGAATTATCTGGGCCAGCATCGTGTCCTTGCCTACTCGTGTAGCTTCCATTTTAAATGTTCCATGCTTGTTTATGCTAGCTCCAATAACTTTCATTCCCTTGACTTTCTCAACCGGAATGCTCTCGCCAGTTACCATAGATTCATCAACACTTGAATATCCATCAACTACAATGCCGTCAACTGGTATTTTTTCACCTGGCTTTACTATAACCACA
>CAYMQE010000072.1:0-4402 GCA_964392695.1 Candidatus Woesearchaeota archaeon
TCGTCAAGTGAACTATCTTGGAGCTCTTATCCAAAACAGCTTTCCAGTTCTTCGCATATTCAACTTTAAAATCGCCGCCCCATCTTTTTACAACATCCACTACTGACACTTCCATTGATTCATCTTTTTCCCCGGAATAATACATCTTGTCAGCTCCGAAAGCCCGCGAAGCCAGTGCGCAGTGCGTTGTAATGCGCTTGTCCCTGCTTATCCTATGCCCCAGCCTTAAAACTGTTATCACTATCTTTATGCCTCTCCAGATTAATTAAAGCCTTTGGAATTCCCTCAACATGGCTTACTCTAAGCTTCTTCATAGCCAGCCAATAAGACTTATCAACAACCACGCCCAGCTTGGAAAAATTTGAGATAAAAACACCTATCAATTTTGCTCCTTCCCTATCAGTATCCATAAGCAGAATTACTTTCCTATTGCTGACAGCTGTTCTCTCGCAGAAAGAAAATATAGGCCCTTTAATTGCAATTGAGCTAATTTCTAAAGATAAAAGAGCTTTTTTGTCGTTAATGCCCTCAACAATTACCAGATATTTTTCCTTTTTTAGCGAATTTATAAGCTCTTCAAGATCCATTTAATTATTAAAGCCATTCTTGTCTTTATACGTATTGAAATGGAAATAAAAAAATTCCCAGAAGACTTCATAGTAGAGGAGATAGGAACTGCAATTAAGTATAGTTTATTGGAAAAACTCAAAGACCGCCTGCCGGAATTTCTCTTCAAAAGAAAAAAATATCTGCACTGCACACTGGTAAAAAGAGATTACAATGTAAACAGAGCTATAAGTGTAATAGCTGACAAATTAAAAATAAGCAGAAAAAGGATAAGCTATGCAGGAACAAAAGACAAGAGAGCCCTGACAAGCCAGAAGATAAGCATATACAAAATAAGCAGAAAAGAAGCTAGGAACGCAAAAATAAAAGACATCCTGCTGAAAAATTTTGAGTATTCAAACAAAGAGATAGCTATAGGCGAGTTGAAGGGAAATAAATTCAAGATAATCATACGCGATTTCAGCGGTGCCGTAAAGCCAATTAAAGAGGTGCGTAATTACTTCGGAATTCAGAGATTTGGCGCGCAGAGAAGCATAAATCACAAAATAGGCATGGCTGTGTTGAAAAATAATTTAGAGGGCGCTGTGAAGATACTGCTTGTGGAAACTGGAAGTGAATCAGAGGAGGCAACTTCTGCAAGAAAAAATTTAGAGAAAAACTGGAACATTGATGGATTCAAAACTGCATTGAAAGAATTTCCAAATTATCTCGGCATGGAAAAAGCTGTTCTCAATCACCTTGTCAATTACCCAAGGGACTACGCCGGCGCACTGCGAAAGATTCCAAAAAAATTAAGGATAATGTTTACGCATGCTGTCCAGTCGCACTTGTTCAATGCGTACCTTTCAACATTCAAGAAAAAAATCCCAAAGGAGCTACCAATAGTAGGATATGAAAGCAAGCGAATACCCAAAAAAATGCTGGAGATAATGAAGAAAACTGGAATTAAAAAAGAAGATTTTAAGTGCAGAATAATGCCGGAGATGAGCAGTCGAGGAATATATAGAAAATCTATGATTAAAGTAAACGACATGAAAGCAAAATTAAACGGCAATGTGCTTGTTCTTGAGTTCTCTCTTGGACCGGGAGAATATGCCACGACTGTTATAGACGAGCTTATAAAAAGTTGAAATCACTTGCATAACTTGACGTAAGAAAGGTTGGTTCCACAAATCCTAGTGACCCCATTTATTATTCTTATTTGCGCACGCCGAATGTGAAAACCAATCAATTCTTTCGTCAACGTTTCGCAAGAGCTACGCTCTGCGCCCCGAAACAAAGTTTCGTGGGCTTGCATAGCTTGGCGTAAGAAAGGTTGTTATAGACGAGCTTATAAAAAAGTAAATAATATATTGCAAATATGTCGCTCACGCTGTTCAGCATAGTAATGCTGGTAATATTTTTCATAAGCTTGATACCATACTGGAAAGACATGCCCTATTTTATCGCAATTCCTATTGCATTAATGGGTGGAAGTTTTTTCCTGATATTTTTGAATGACCTGGCCAATTTCATTGAGTTTGAAATACTAACTATTGTGCATACATACATTTGGACATTTGCCTTTGCCGCCTCGCTGTTTATGGCATATAAAAAAATTGAGCCAATGGTCTTCTATTTAGCGATTATTCTCTTCCCATTCGGCGGATATTCTATATTCGGATTGCAGTTTGTACAGGCTCTGGAGATAACTGCGTATATTGTAACAGCTGGATTATTCTACAGCCTACTCCTGCATAATGAAAAATACGCCAAATACTCGGGAATAGTTGGCATGTCTGCCAGCATAATTCTCGTGTTCAACGCAACAACATGCATTGGGTGCTACTCCTTCGTATTCCCATATGCGCTTCTGGCGCTTGCTTTTGGATTATGGCTAGCAAATCTTCAGATTGAGCATAAAATTAATTGAGTAGAATTTGATGAGCATACTATCTGACTATTGCTTAGATAGTAGGAATTTATAGATGGGTCATCAAATCTATTCTTGCAACATATGTTATTAGCAGCATTTTTTATTGTAGAATTAAAATCGTTTATAAGCCCTGCCAGATTGGTGAAGCACTGCTCCGACTTTAATTGCAGGCCATCATATTTTTCAATATAAGCTTTCAAGCCATCAACAGTCATAGAAAATTTGGTTGATAAACTGTCAAATTCGCCGGTCAACGAAGTATAGTTGCTATATACCTCTGTGTATCTATTTTGACAAATAGTCAGCCTATTATCGCACACTGATGACGAATTCTTCAGTTCGTTCAAATCATCATTGCAGGACAAATCTATATACTGCGCCTCTTTATCCAAATTGACAATCGCACCGGTTATAGACTGTGCATCGCCAGAACCCACAGACATAGCATAGTCTGTTGAGGAGATGGCTGCTATGAACAAGATAGACAAAATCATAAAATATTCTAGATAATTATCCCTGCGCATAATTAAATAGCAACAATGCAATTTATTTAACTTATGCTAGTAGACGCGCATGCGCATTTATTCAAAGTGACGGGTTACAGCCCGAAAAATGTGCTGATTCTAAATACAGGCCTTGATTTTGAATCAAACAAAGAAGTTCTTGAGTACGAGCATAAAGGGGTTTACCGCGCTTTAGGTGGCCACCCCAGCTCTGCTGACAAGATAGACAGCGAAGCTATACTGAAACAATTAGAAGAAAATCTTGGCAAGTTCCACGCAGTTGGAGAAATAGGACTTGACAGGCACTACAATGTAGATTTTACAGTGCAGAAAAATTTATTTCACTTATTCTTGGAATTTGCGTCTAAAAACAAGCTTCCTGTAGTTGTTCATAGCAGAAAAGCAGAAAGCGAGGTAATAGATACTTTATCATCCTACAAACTAAAAGTTCTTTTGCATTCCTTTGGCGGAAAAAAGAGTCTAGTCATCAGAGGCTCCGAACTTAATTATTACTTCGGGATACCATCTATCCTGTACAAAAGCTCGCATCACCAAATGATTGCAAAAACCTTGGAGCTGAATTACATAATAACAGAAACAGATTCGCCATGGCAAGCGCCAATAGTTGGTGGAAAAAATACCCCAGACACGGTTGAAATGTCTATAAAGAAAATAGCTGAATTAAAAACCCTTAGCAAGGAAGAAGTAGAGAATAAAATAGAAAATAATTTTAAAAAATTCTTAGGAATAAAGTAAGTAGACATCAGCGCAATCAGTTTCGTGCTCTTCAACAGTGTAGCCATTGTCTTTAATGGCAGAAATGAGCAATGCATCAGCCTCTGTGCTGTTCTGTATAACAAAGGCGTTGATATTATTTTCATCTATGTATTGCTGGGTATATTCCCTCCAAACTATAAGAGGCAAAGTATCTTTATTGGAAAAATAAGCAACTAACGGCCATTGATTTGAAGCTATGTTGCCCCTTATAGAAACGGCGTGCTGTGAGATTTTCATAAGAGCGCCCTGTGTGCACATATTATGATCATCATACAGTTCGTTGAATTTAGTGAAATTGACAGCTATGATAAGAAAGAATAACGCCACTGCAAATTTAGGGCTCTTGGAATATTTTCTGCTGAAGCCCAACCCTGCAAGAAAGGAAACTGACATCATTATGATAAATGTATAGCGCAGATCTTTGTAGTTAAAATAGGAAAGAGTTAGAAGGGCGACTGCCACCCATACTAAATTGAATTTAGCGAATTTATTTTTGCGAAATTCAAACAAAGAGAAAAATACCAACAGCGGGGAGAAGCCCATGAAATTAATTACTGATTTAAGATAGAACAAAGTTTCAACTTGAGGAGACCATGCAGACAACTGCAGAGCTTCGGACAGCGACGCAAATGGGCTTCCA
>CAYMQE010000073.1:0-4339 GCA_964392695.1 Candidatus Woesearchaeota archaeon
AGGAACAGTATCCATCATAATTAATTCTGAAATATCAGTCACTAAATTAAAGGGGTAGGTTATTTTGTAATTGCCGTAAACAACAGACACTGTGTAAGAGCCCTCAAGTAAGGTTATATCATATGCTGAATTAGTAGACTGATATTGCGTACCGCTGCTATTTGTTATAGTTATCGAAACTGTTGTAGCTGTGCCAGTAGCATCTTTAACAGTTCCTCGCACTCTATATTGATTTGTAGATAGAATAGAAAATGACTTAGTATAATTCGCACTTCCATAATTTGTTTTGACAGCACTCACGACTAAAGTATGTCCGCCCGCTGCGTAATCTCCAGTATTTATTTGGAACTGAAATTTACCGTCAGTTTCAGCAAGCACGTCTCCCTTCTTTACAGCATCAACATAATACGACATTGTAACTGAACCAGGATATTGACAAACACAGCTTGATGTCGCATTTTCACTGAAGAAACAGCAGGATACTTCTTTCACAGTACCTACAAAAGTCACTGCTTGATTCAATTGATAAGGTCCATTTACATTAAAACTGCCAGTAGTATTCAAGACACCTATATACGTGTTGAAGTTAGTAGTGCCTAAAGTGCTTGCATATCCTGTCTTATTCGCAGAGGTTATCATGGTATAAGAGCCGACTGCCGGAGCATTGAAAGTTATATTAACTCTGCCATTGCTCTTGGATTTAACACTGCCGGCAATTTCAGTGCCAACTACCTGATAGTAAACATCAGCAGAGGCAACGGGGTTAGAACCGTCGTTTGTATAAGCAGGATAGTTTGTCGGCTGGTTCGCAATAGAAAAGCCGTTCACTTCTGATGATATAGTATGAAATACCGTCTGGGCAAGTGATATGTTCAGCATAAATAGAAATAAAAATAATATAATAGCACTTTTATTCATAGTCTAATTAGAACAGCAATAGATTAAAAATTTAATTGGATTTGATATTGCATGCAGGAACACTATTTCAGCAAAGAACCAGCGTCAGAATTAAAACTTGGATTGCTGCAGATTGCGAATTTGCGCGGTTTAAATTTAGAATTGTACACAGCCAGCGGGCTTTTCGCCTACAAAAAGATAGACAAAGGAACTTGGGTGCTGATAGAAAACATGATTATACAGGGCAGAAAAATCCTGGACTTGGGCTGCGGCATCGGTGTTATAGGTATAACATACGCTATCTTAGACAAAACAGCGAATATTACCTGCTCTGACATCAACAACAGAGCTGTGAAAATAGCAGGAATGAACGCAGATAAGCTCGGACTTAAGCTAGAAATTGTACAAAGCGATTTATTTGAAAATTTGAAGGGAAACTTTGACAATATACTCTCAAACCCGCCAATAACAGCAGGAATGGAAACGTGCTATAAATTAGTGGAAGATTCGCACAAACACTTGAATGAAAAAGGGCTGTTGCAGGTAATAGCAAGACACAAACACGGCGGAGAGAGGATAATGAAAAAAATGCAGGAAACATTTAAAAACTGCAGAGTAATCTGTAAAAGAGGAGGATATTGGTTGTATGTCAGCGAAAGACTTGATTGATGGAAGGCTCATGGAAATTATATGCTGCCCGGTATGCAAAGGAGACTTGAAGCTCATTGACTTGCGTGGCAAGAAATCCAAGATAGACGGCGAGTTAGTCTGTCAAAAATGCAAAGATAAGTATCCAATAGAAGATGGAATACCAATTCTATTGCCGAAGAATATGAGGAAGTAACTCCGGAAGTTCTTTCACACTTTTAATAACATATTTAGCACCCATTTCTATAAGTTTCTCCTCGAGAAAAGTTGTGCTTACACCTATGAATAACATTTTGTTATCTCTCGCTATTTTGGCATCACCGCTTCCGTCCCCAACAAAAATTGCTTTAGAGCAAAAGTCTTCGTCTTTGCTGTGCTCTTTGAATAGTTCTATATGCCGGTTTCCTTTGATAATATTTCCTTTAGCGCCTAAAGCCAATGAAAAGTAATTTAAGATGTTTCCTTTTTTCAAATGATTATGTGCTTCATTCTCGTCAAGTCCGGTGCTCAAATATAAATTAAATCCGCTGTTGTATAAATTTTCTATAGTCTGCGGAGCGCCCTCGTAAAATGCAGGAGGCAATTCATGTGCTTTTGCTGTAAATTTATTCTCAAGCAATTTAATTGTTTCACTGTCATAATACTGCTTATTCTTCTGAAACACATTTTCAAATTGTTTGTTTAAAGCAACACCTGCAAGATCCAAAAAGTCCCCTCTTTTGTCAACCAGCAAACCTTCTACTCTGCATATTTCTACAAAAAAGTCGCCGAACTCATTCATGCTATCTTCAAGAGTTCCGTGCAAATCAAAAACGATATATTTTAGTTCCACAGTTTTGGATAAGTTCCCACAGGCATTATAACTCTTTCGATTTTTGCAGCAACACCATGACTTTTTACTTCAATAGATTCAGAAGACATAAGTGCGTGTGCAGTTGCTATAAGCTCGCCTTTGAGTGTAAAAAGCGCGACTAATTCTCCTTTTACAATAGCCTCTTCAAGCTTAACAATTCCAGGCACTTTCAATGTCGCGCCGTGGCACAAGCTGTCAACAGCAGAATCTGACACAAAAATTTTTTTAAGATGCGAAACTGCGTATTCCACAGGCATTAGATTACTGATGCTCAAGTCCTTCAACTTGATTAATGTATCTTCAAAAAACGGACCCGCTCTGGTTCTCCTCAATTCGGTCATGCTCGCGCCAACACCTGAAACTACACCAAAATCGTGTATTAATTTTCTTATGTAAGTTCCCGCCTGACAGCTAACTCTGAAAAGAAGGTTTTGTCTGCTAAATTCCATAATGTTAATGGAATAGATAGTTCTTTCGCGCTCTACTCTCTTTACTCTGCTTTTCACAGGAGGCAGTTGCTTTATTTTTCCCGTAAAATGCCGAACTAAACGATTTAGAAGCGCACGATCTATCTTTTTATGAAAATACGCAAGCGCAATATATTCTTTGGGCGCTTCAAGCACTGCTTTTATCACTTTAGTGCTCTCATTCAGAAAAACAGGGAGCACACCAGTAACGTTGGGATCCAGCGTGCCAGAGTGTCCTGCCTTTTTTGCATTTAAAATCTTTCCAACCCGCTCAGAAACTTCATGGCTCGTCAATCCAGATGGTTTGTCTATGTTCACAACGCCGAATTTTAATCTGGTTTCTGCATCCCTTTTCTCCGGCGCCATTCCATATCGGTCATCTGTCCCCTCATTGTACTTTACAATCATTTCCAGCCACCTAAAGCAGAAATAATCTCATTAAATTCCATAGCTGTTATATTCGGAGCAAATCGCTCGCTCTTTACGTATACCGCTTTCAAATCGTCTCCAGATATTTTCCATGAAAAATTATGATAGCCGTTAAAACTGGATAGTCTATTTTTCAGATGCTCCAAAGTTTTCTCTACTTTGTCCTTATTTTTTATCTGAAAATAATAATTAGCAAAATGCATTGCAGGATTATGCCCTAAAGTGTATTGGGTACTGTAAGTTTCAATACCGCTGAATGTATTTTTAATTAAAGCATAATTTTCATCTATGTGTAAGCCTTCCATTATCAAAAAATCTTTATATGCTTTGGTTAAATTTCGCTTCGCAGAAAAACTCGCTTTCGTGCTTAGAATATATAAGTGCTTTGCGCTGGAGATAGACAACAGCGTCAGTAACAAAGCTGTAGCATACTCAAATAGTACCATAAACTATTAGAACATTAGGCTTTTTTCTCTTTTGCCTTTCTTGTTGTTTTCGTTTTTTTGACTTCTTCTCTCTTCACAGGCTCTTCTGCTGCTGTTTTCTTGTGCTGTTTCCTCACTTTCACAGGTTTTTCCTTGGGCTTCTTCGTTTTTTTATTTTTAAGAACTTCAAAACCAGCTTTTGCAAGCGCCTCTTTAACTTCATCTGTTGCTGCTTTCTTTTTTACGTCAATTATTTGTGGCATTGGCTCAAGATGCAGGATATTGCATTTTCTTCTTCTCACTCCGCCGTCTATTAGAACAAAATTATCATCAATTTTATCTATTACTACCGCTACATTTCCTTTTTCTCTACCAGAAGTTTTTACGCAAACTCTCCCAACATCAAACATACTAGAGTTATACACTCAACTCTTTTTAAAGATTTTTAATTATATTTATATATAAAGAAGTGTTATAATTGGATATGTTCGGAATAATAAAAAAACTATTCAAATTCGGAAAGAAAAAGAAAAGGTAAGTAGAAAACTATTTCTTGGTACTTAAAGAAAGGTATTAATAGTGTATAAAGGTACAAAAGCGAATGAAATTCACAGATTTTA
>CAYMQE010000074.1:0-4066 GCA_964392695.1 Candidatus Woesearchaeota archaeon
GAAAGGGTTATTCAAGTCAAGAAGTGCTGCGCCGATTCTGTATGTCTTGTCATATTTTGACAAGCCGTGATAGAGTAATAGCCAGCCATATTTTGTTTTTATCGGTGGACCCGCTATACCTATCCTTTCGCTGTCCCACATATTTTCCCTTGGGGCTAGTACAGCGTTGCATTTTACTTGTATCCCTCTTTCTAATTTATCAACAGAATTAATGCATATATTGTTGTTAACCCTGTGGAAAATTATGTATTTTCCATCTATTCTTCCTGGTAGTATGCAGGCATTCTTGTCGTCAACATTCGGCAATGAGATAACATAAGGCTCTTCCCATTTTAGTCTTCTGTTAAGAAAATATTTGAGCTTTATTGACGTAACTGCAACTTTCGGTTGTATTCCGTCGTATGCTGTATAGCACATGTACAGTGTATCACCTATTTTTGTAACTCTCGGGTCTTCGCACCCAGAATTTCCGTTTGGCACTTTTTTTGCTTCAAAATCTTTTTTTGGCGTGTACATAGGCTCGCTTAATCTTTCATCAATATTATACCCATCAGAGCTTATTGCCAATCCTAAAGTAGAAGTATTGTCATTTGACATCGCCCTGTAAATGATATACACTTTTTTGCCTTCATAAATTGCCGCAGGATTGAAAACTGCTTTTGCTTCCCAGGAGTTTTTTTCATTCGGCTTTAATATTGGGTTGCCTTCAAATTTTTCTAGTTTTATGTGATCTGACGATAAGATGTCTTTTATCAAATCGTTTAAATTGCACATAGCAATGCAACATGATGTGTCAGTGGCTCCATAATAGATTCGCAATTCTTTTTTGTCAACAAGAGCGCCTGATGGAAAGATTATATTCGGCACTTTGCCATATAGCTCATATTTCTCCTTTGGCACCATTAAAGGATGTTTCAATCGTCCTATTATTTTCTGCGGGTTATACAAGTCCAGTAGCACAGCGTCTATGCTAAAAATTCTATAAGATGAAAAGTAATTTTGTATATAGCTATAGATTAACAGCCAGCCGTATTTTGTTTTTATCGGAGGCGCGCCTAATTCGATATGATCATTTGAACTTTTTTGCAGTGGAATAATGTTGTTATCCAGCGAAGAATACCAATTATCCCAATACTCTTTAGACCATAATTGATTTTCATCGTCAAAATAGGCTATGCAAATTTTTGCAGGAGGTTTGTCTGTGTGCGCAGTTAATATACCAACAATCTTTCCACCTATTTTTTCTGGAAAGAGCGCCATTGCTTTTGAATTAAAAAAGGTTACTGGATATTTTTTTATGGATTTAAAAT
The DNA here is from genome assembly GCA_964392695.1 of Candidatus Woesearchaeota archaeon. Taxonomy (GTDB): domain Archaea; phylum Nanobdellota; class Nanobdellia; order JAFCGN01; family JAFCGN01; genus CAYMQE01. Next base: position 1,311 of record CAYMQE010000074.1, read on the forward strand.
CCTTTGTTACTGCAACGCCTATTTTTATTCCATCCGGCGTGAATGGGTACGTTGAAAGCGCTGTGTAGAAAATATAATATTTGCCGTTCAACTTGGTGACTCTTGGATCCTCACAGCCGAATTTTTCCCACTCGCATTCTGGCTTAATTAACTGCGTGCGATTAGCAAAGTGCACGCCGTCTTTGCTTGTTGCATATCCTATCGTGGATTTGCCGTCACCAATTGCTCTGTAGAGCAAATAGATATCATCATCTACTCTTATAGGGCATCCGTTAAAGACAGCTTCAGACTCCCAGTTGCTTTTTTCGTCAGCTTCTAATATAGGATTCTTCGGAGAACGAGCTACAGCAACCATAAATAATCATCTAATTATTACAGGTTCAAATTTAACTTCTTGGTGGTGTTTCAGTTTATTCAAGAATTCATTTAAGTCAGCAGTAGCGACGCAGGTTACTGTGTCAGCGCCTCCATAGTATAAGTATAGCCTATCGTGAATTACTACAGCACCGCAACAGTAAACAATTCCTGACTTCAGGCCGTGATTTTCATAGAGTTCCTCTGGAGATATAATTGCTTTCATAGAGCGGTGCAGTATCTTTGTCGGATTTTTGTAATCCAGTATCATTGCTTTGAGTTTGTATTTGCTTGCATCTTTTTTGTCAATTGCATGGTAAAGTATAAGCCAACCTTCCTTTGTTTTTATTGGTGGCGCTCCAACGCCGCGAATTTGGAAATTATGGAAGTCCGATGGGTGATGGCGACTCTTTATGTAAGTGTCGCTGTTAAAGTCCAAACTATCAAAGTAGTCTATCGATATTTTAGGGGATATACTGTGCAGAATTGCATATTTGCCATTGATCTTTTCCGGGAATATTACCCAATTTTTGTGAACTTCTCCTGGAGGGGATATAATAACCGGCTCTTTCCAATTCCAATTTCTTTCCAGAAAGTCACGGACAGCTATTGAGGTGAGGGCAACCCGTGGGTAGCCACTGAAATCTGTATAAGTCATATAAATTCTATTACCCATCTTTGTAATTCTTGGATCCTCACTGCCGCCAAATCCCCAACCCGAAATATAGCTTAGTATAGCTATTGACTTTAGGTGTTCCGGCGATCCGGAAGGAAGATACACAGGCTTATTGCTTCTTTCATCTATATGAGTGCCATCTTTGCTTGCTGCATAGCCGAGCACTGAAATATCATTGTTGCCAATAGCCCTGTAAATTAGATGCACTTTGTCTCCAGCGTAAACAGCGCCCGGATTGAATGTAGCTTTTGACTCCCATTTATTTTCAGGTTTTGGTGTGATTATAGGATTTTTGCTTGATTTAGCAACAATAGGCTTTCCCACAAATGCGCATGCAGCTGTTTTAAGGCCGTTTTTAGTGTTCCAGTAAGAGTATAGCATATTATTTTTGTAAGTTAGGCCTATTGGATAAAGCATTTTATCCCTTTTAATTTCATAGACAGGTTCATTTGACCGCCAAAGAAGATTCTTCGGGTCATTCTTGTCTGTTTTTCGTATAGTAAAATACCACTAATCCTTCATTTGTGATAAATACATTACCCACATGCAGACGGCTCTTGTCAAAATGATTTTCCCGCGGACTCAATACTGCATTTCTTAGCCTTCTCCATTTATTTAGATCAGAGGAATAAGCAATTTTTATCAATTTGTTGCCGTAGTACATTATATATTTGTTCTCGTGTTTGTACGGCGCCAGTGCAGAAGTTTCTTTCACTACAAATTTGTCCTTGATTATGAATTTTTTTAATGCTTCCAGTTTGCTGAAATCATCAGAGATTACATAGTGTGCGTCATCTTCAAATTTGCAGGTTGTAAAGTAATTTTTGCCTAATCGCGTTATTCTAAAGTCTTTAAAAGAATCTGCATTTTTTTTGTCCAAGAGCTTGCCATAGCTATTGAAATTATACATATCTTTGCTTTTGGCTATTCTTAGACTATCCCTTTGGTTATTGTAAATAAGTAAAATTTCGTTTTGGGTGAGGAATACGCCCTTGCCAGTGAAACTATTTTCCATTTTTATATATTATTTACAATTTATTTATAACAATTTAGCTAATAAACTTTATTGTAAATTGACGCATTGCGCACTGCAGGTATTCGGCAACACGCAGATGTCTGTTGTATCAGCGTTGTTGTCATTGCAGTCCGCGTCACTCTTGCAGAAATTGCTCTTGCATTCTCCAAGGCACCATATCTTTCCCTCTGTGCAAGTTGGCGCTTCGTTTTTGCAGAACTTTCCGCAGAATAGCTGGCTGTCTACGCAGGTGTCAAGAGTGTAATTGCTTGCGTCAGTGCAGTTAGCGTCTGTTGTGCATGAATTCGGCACGCCGCAAATTCCACCACAACAGTCCTGCCTGCCTGTGCATGCATTGTTGCATCCTGCATCTTTATATTCGCATTTTGCAGAACAGCTTCCTTTATTTATGCACGAGTCTATCGTATTGTTATTTTGGTCGTTGCAGTCTTTATCTACTGTGCAAAATGGTGTCTTGCACGAACCATAGCACCATATTTGTCCGTTTGTGCAGGTTGGAACTTCATTGACACACGCGTTTCCACAGGCTCCTATATTTGCGCAGGTGTCCACAGTTTGCGTTGAGCCGTCTTCGCACTGGTCGTCTGAAGCGCATACGTTTGGTGTGAAGCACGTGCTATCACAACACAACTCTTCTACACTGCAGCTTGAAAAGCAGGCACGATTCAGAATGGATGAACAGGAGTCGCA
>CAYMQE010000075.1:0-3881 GCA_964392695.1 Candidatus Woesearchaeota archaeon
AATCTGTTTATAAAGTTAGCGGGATCTAGCAGAATATATAAAGTCTCATCAACTGATCTTGTCTATTATGAATCAACAACAAAAAACTACAGAATGGATTCTACGCATAGGCGTGTTTGGCAGTTTTTTAGGGCATGGTATCTTTGCACTCGGTGTAAAGCAATCATGGATACCACTCATCACCGCATTTGGCTTTTCTGAATCCACAGCCACTGCGATGTTGCCTATAATAGGAATAGTAGACATCGTTGTAGCTATTTTAGCGCTTATCTGGCCAATCAGGCTCATGCTAATCTATGCAACATTATGGTCATTTGCTACCGCATTAGCGCGCCCTATAGCCGGTGATCCAATTTGGGATGCTGTAGAACGCAGTGCAAATTGGGCAGCACCATTAGCTCTATTAGTATTGCAGGGTATTCCAAAAAAGCTCAAAGATATTTTTACCGTTAGATAAAGACGCAACTATCGCCCGCCTGATAAAAGAGCCATAATAAAAATTTATATAGAACCATGGGCTTATTCGAGGGTGGTAAAATATGATAACAGAGAAATATAAAAAAGAATATATGAATATTTACGGAAAAGCAATTACACAGGAACAAATTTCTAATTTAAACACCGCAATGTCAAAGTATGGAGATAACAGGTGGTGGGAATTAAAGGACGAATTTATTTTAGGTATGTATCAATGGTTCGAAGAGATTTTGTTGATTACGGGAGGCGGGGGTATTCCAAGAGCTTCTTCAGAACATTGGGAAGAATTAATGGGCAAGAGAAAAGCGGATAAAAATGATCCGCAGGCAATTAAAATATCATACCCTTGCTGTTATGAGTCTTGCTCACACCCAAACGATGGAACAGTCACTGAGTACTTAAAATACCCGCTTCATCAGCTTTTAGATGTACCTGAGAACATACATGAATTAAGAGATAATTCAAAAGAATTGAAAGACAGGTATATATTTAATCAAAAAGTATTTAGATCTCAATTCTTTGTTGTGGCGATAGATATACAATATGGAGTATTAGTCTTAGAAAAAGGATTGAAAACAAACCCCAAGGAAACAACTGAATATTTAAAAGATATTTACTATTATCAAACAAACAAAGATAAAGTGCCTTCTCCAAAAAATTTATTGGAGCATATAGAAAAGGTAAAAGATTACTGGCACAAGGGTATTTTAGATAACTACTTCGGCGAATATTTAGATGATGTTGAAGAACTTGTGGATAGAGGAGTAGATGGATATTGGGAAAAGAAACTACAATGATTAGTGAATCTGAATTAGAATTAACATTAAAAAATTCTTGGACGAGAGAAAGCAGTTCTGACCCGGAAAATTGGACTTCTGATAATCCAGCATGGGGGCAGTGCGCTGTAACATCATTAATTGTAAATGATTACTTAGGTGGCGAGATTGTCTGGGCTAATGCAATCTTACCTGACGGTAGAGGGATATCCCATTATTTTAACAAAATCAACGGTTTAGAAAAAGATTTTACTCGCACCCAATTTCCTACTGGTACAACAATTCCTTTAGGAATTCCAAAAACAAAAGAATTCTCATCAACACGAGAGTATATTTTATCATACGCTACAACACAACAGAGATATGAGTTATTAAAACACCGCATCCAAAGATTTCTAGAATAGTTTCCTGCCTGCGTATTCTAAAGGAGTTAAATCAAGAAACATTTATAAATTATTTAGCTACCTGTCTGAAATTTCACTGTATACCAAGTCTTTTTTAAGAACCAATTCGCTTTCCTCATGTTGCCACAATCTCAAACCATGGGCACCTTCCTGAATTCTCTTGTATAAATCCGGACTTGCATATGCTATTACCGGCTTACCTGCTGGTCTTGAGTACTCATCAGGAACTTCATCAGGCATCTTAGCCCAATATGCTTCTAAGAATATTTGGAAATCATTTCTTGTCAGATGTAATGAACTTCCATCTGGTCTTGTTCCCCACCCTCTTTCAGATTCTTCCCAGCTTACATAAACTATTTCTTCTAACTGTGGTTTGTTTGCCATGTAATTATAAAGAATAAATCAATATTTTAACTTATTCACTATTAATACCTTCATCTATTACACATTTTTATAAAACAAAAACGCCATCTATTATTAGAAATGGATGATTTAGCGAAGAAGGAATTGAGTATAGCAGAGCATATAATGTCAATAACAACAGGTTTGGTGGATAATAAACACTTAGTCTTTTCTATTTTAGAACACGTTGACACAGCGATTATACATCACCTAAGAGCTATTCTAAAAAGCGAGAAGGCATACGTGCCATCGGACAGATATTTGCTCACAGACACATATTTAAGGGAATACGCCAAAAACAGGGAAGTTATTGGAGCTATTCGCGGCGTGCAGAAAATAATGGACGCAAAAAGGACAGGACAAAGAATATTAGAAAGAGATGACAAATTAATTATAGTAACGAACAGCTTTGAGATTATAACTCTCGATAGAGAACAGACAAAAAATTACATAAGGACAGCAAGACAATTTATTACTGGTGTTTTAAAATGAAAGAAGTGAAAAAAATGGATGAATTGCTATCAATGATAGATATTCTTCCTCCAGAAGAAATAAAAAATGTATTTTCTATGGGTATGTTAGCTATTAACAGGACATTTTCAGAAATACACAAGAGTCCTATGAATATTGATGCTCATTTTCTAATTTTCCGGGACAAAATGGAAGGCAATACTGTAAGAGAAGCTCTTGAGTTGTACTTCACATTAAAGAATTTGAATAACAGGCGCTTGTTCAAATCTGACAAAGGTATAATAGCTAACTCGTGGAAAAACAATATTATCCTGACGCACAATGAAATTAAAAAACTAACAGAAGATGTCAAAAGAATCAGGAACAGGCTCTTAGAGCTTCACGGATAAAATTAGCGCATTCTTCAGCTCCGTTGTCATTTATTCTAGCACCTTGTAATTTTGAAGAAATTTTATCTTCTTTGGCGAAAAATTCATCAAGAGCTTTTCCCAGTAAATTCAAATCTATGTTCTTGTCCAGATAAGACACTATTGAATAGCCCTTTCTATCAAGCACATGCGCATTGCATATTTGTTCTATATGGTTAGGTATTGGTATTGTCAGAGACGGCTTGCGGAAAGACAAAGTTTCTGATAGCGTTGATAATCCTGCTAAAGAGATTACACCGCGCGAGGAGTTCAGGTGGTCTAGATAATTATCTATAAATGGATGCAGTACAACATTGTCCTCTTCCTTTATTTTATTTACCGCGTAATTCGTACTTATAACAAACTTTTTGTCCTTGTGCTCATTCAATAAAGGAAGCATCTTCTTTAACAAACTCTGTCCATAATTAGCACCGCCAAAGCTGACTAAATAAAAATCTCCTTCCATTAACATATGCTGCGGCTTCTCTCTAAGAACTAGCCCAGCGTGTTTTAGATATTTGGAATCAGATTTATTTTCAATGTCTATATTCAAAATCATTGAGGAAGTTTTCATCATCGCGCGGGTTGTATTATTCATTAAGTATATCTGCGACTTCAGTTCGCTGTTAATAAGTTTTTTAGGAAGTCTATTGTATTCTGACGCTGTAATAAACAAATTTGTTAGGGAAATTAAAGGTATCTTTGCAAATTTTGAAGCTATAACGCTGGAAGGTTCAGAGTCGGATACTATTAGATCCGGCTTGAATTCCTTAAGCGTCTTCCTGAATATTTTATAGTTTCTTCCAAAAGCAAGAGTCAGCGTGAGATTTCCTGCAAGATAAGAGGCTAAAGAAAATTCAAATTCTTTCCCGCCAAGTTCAAGGCTTTCAATTTCAACCGTCTTAAAGCGGGTCTTTTTGAAAAATTCGTAGCCTATGCCATTG
>CAYMQE010000076.1:0-339 GCA_964392695.1 Candidatus Woesearchaeota archaeon
AAACTGGGTAATAGGTTCCTATTCTATCACATTCCAGACAAACGTAAATCAAATGATACTTTAATCGCCGAGGTACTTGACACTTCAAGGCCATACAAAGAAAAATTGATAGAGTGTCAAAGCGCAGTTGCGGGATTTTTCAGTAATTTCGAACACCAAATTGACAGTGTGAGAAAAGTGAGTTGGGATAGTTCACAGGATAAGAAAGAACTTCTGAATCAGATAGTAGAAATTGCCCATATATTAAGAAAATCAAGAGCGACTTTGGATATATGGGAAAATAGGGATGAACAAGGTACTTATAGTTACAAAAAAGCACTAATTGAGGAACCAGAAAGA
>CAYMQE010000076.1:349-907 GCA_964392695.1 Candidatus Woesearchaeota archaeon
GCTATATGCATTGGCACAAGGTCATGCATTAATTTGTGGTTTAGATTATCTGACAGAGGAGGATATAAAGTTAATTAAAAGTGTGGCTTTTAGTTCAATGCCAGAAGAGAGATATAATATTTTTAGATTATTAATCAAACATGGTGTGTTAACAGCTGATATGATTACTAGAGAGAAAGGATACTCGGATAGACATGCACGCAGGCTTTTACAGGAGTTTGAGTTGCTTGATTTGTGTGAATCTATAGATTTAGGGATAAGTGAGCGAGGTAGACCTCCAAAAACAGTGAAATTAAAGAACGAACATAACTGGATATTAAAGAAAATCCCCCCAGTCACTGACAGTTCGATGTCCGAAACTAATAATATCGGACATGAAAGCACCAGTGTGGTGAATAAATTTTCTGATTTTTTAGGGACTAATAAGGGTACCTCTTACGATGATTTACTAACCAAATTAGTAAATTATGGATATACTGAAATGAAAGCTAAGGGTTTTATTTCTGACCTTATGAAACAAGGTAACCTGTTGGAAGTCCGTCCCAACTATCTTATTTT
>CAYMQE010000076.1:917-3857 GCA_964392695.1 Candidatus Woesearchaeota archaeon
CCAAAACAATGGAAGTCAAATGGACCACTTTAAGCTTTACTTGAAGTACAGGGAAGATTTGAAGCTTGTAAGTAGGCAGAAAGCCGTGCTTTGCAAGATAGTTAAAGCTCTCAAAACAAAGAAATTTCCAATTTTTTACAGAGATGATTTTATCGCCCTTGGAGCACTGTTAAAGGGAACTGTTTCGTCGGATAAAGCATTGTTTCGAAGCATTCTGAATGAATGGGGTATCTATGATAGTGGGCGGTTTGACAGACGTGTACCCTTTGACACTAAGAACTATCAGAAAATGTTGGAGGATTTGGAAAAATGAACCCTGTTTTTGTCCTTCTTGTCACGGTATTTTTGTATTATTTGATTTACAAAAGATTTTGGCAAAAAATCAAGGAGTGATCTAGGTTAAGATGAGATACAAAAGAACAAGAAAAGTGTACCACCGAAAAATAAGAAACAAGATAAGTGAAATTTTGAAAGTTCCGAACAGCGCAGGACTTTACAAAGTGATAGCAATAGCGCTAAAACGCCGTGAAGACGACTTAGATACAGTTATCGGAATTACGGGAGCAGAAGGCTCTGGCAAAAGCTCGCTTGGTATAATATTGTGTGCTAATTACGACCCGAAGTTTGCGATGCGTGAAAATATCATATTTGAAGAAAGCGAAGACGCTATTTCACTTAAACTGCGGGATACATCTGGACGAGCTTACAGCATAGACGAGGCGGTAGATGTTGCTTACAAAGGCGAATGGCAGAGCAAAATACAAGTAACACTCAACAAAGTTTTTACAAAGATGCGAAAAAAGAACCACTTGATTTGTCTTTGTATGCCGTCAATTCATAACTTCAACACATACTTCCGACAAGGAAGGTTATTTATGAATATAGAAATTGTGGAACGTGGCAAGAAATGGGGCTATGCGATAGTATATATTCGCAACCAAATTCCGAGAGACAAAGACCCATTTCAACTGGAGTTAAGCGATAAAACACAAAAGGAATGGATAGAAAAATTCGGACAGCCAAAAACATTGGCGCAGCGCCTGAAACTTATGCGCCAACTCCCATGCTATGCTTTTGAATTTAGATTTCCTAAGTTGCCAGATTGGATAGAAGACGAATATTTATTATGGCATACTGAAAATGAACAAAAAAATAATAGCATTTATAAAACTGAGCCTTATGCTGAACGCACAAAAAAAAGAATGATAGGTCTGGCTTCTATGTTTTATTTTCTTACACAGTTAGGTATTCCATCAAAAGAAGCGGAAATCATAGCAGGTGTTGATAATGGATATTTATATGACATTATTAGAGAAAACCAACTATCTGACCGCATTAAATCCATAGTGATAAAAAATAGTCCATTAATCAAAAAAAAATTAGAAAGAATTGAGAAGCAACACGAGTATAGTCTTGCCATAACAGAAAAGGAAGCTAAAAGATATGCGAAAAATAAAGGTGGTAGTGGAAGAGGAGGGATTGGAATCTAACATGGCAGTTTGACGTATGGAAGCATTTAAACTCAATGAAAAAATCAAGGTTAAATTGTTCGTCAAATAATTTGACATACAATTATTCTACAATTTCAAAATGTCTCCTGTCAAATAGAAATAAGCCACCATTGTAATAGTAGCCGAGATTTCCTGGAGTATGGTCTTCTTTTATTAAGCCATCGAAATCATAGTTCTTAATTAAGCCATCTTTTTTATTCCTAATCTTAATCATTTTATCTTCACCTCTTTTATATTTTATGATATTATGTGACCCATTAGGTCGTGTAGAATGTGATGTGCAAAATATTTAAGCATATATGCATTGTAGTTAACGTTATTTCCGCCCAAACTTGACATGTCGTCCATTAGGTTCGCAGGATATTTCACATTTGTTGAAGTGTGAAGAAACAAGGCAAAGTGAATGTTGACCATTTTCTGCCCTATAATTACTTATTTTAGAAAAAAAGGAATGAATGATAGGTAAGGAGTTACTCTCTATACAGTGTGGAAGTGGTAAAAATACTTCCCGTTTCTTATTGTAGCTACTATAATAAAGCTGAATAAGATATTGTATTTACTATGTCTTGTTCAGTTTTATCGAGCTCAATAGATTGAGTTAGTTTTAGTATAATTCCTTCCAACCTTCTGATTGTTTTTTCAGCCTCTTCCTTTTCCTTCAAATATTTTCTTTTTTGATTCATTAAAGAAATTAATTCCCAGTCATTCACTTTGTTCACCTCCTTTTATAATTTTCACACTTGGAATAAAGTCAAAGATTTTTTTGGCTGAGACAAACAAACACTTAATGAATTTTCGTGATTCAGTAGCTAGTTGTTCTAGAACCCTTGAGTTTCTAGCGGACTCCTCAAAGATTAGTATGTAGCTTGAATTGATTCTCCGCATCAAAATAAAGTCAATTATTTGTTTCATTTGCAGTTTTGAATAAGCTACATCGCTTGACAATACTACTCGTTTGCTCTCGTTTATGTTATTTGGTTTCAACAAGAACTCATCTAGGGTTATTATAGGTATACCTTCATGTTCATCATGTAGATCGAAAAGAATGAATATTTTATCATTGGAATTTAGAACCATATTACGTACAGTGTATGACTTGCCACATCCTATCATACCATGAACTAGTAGACTGGGAGATACGTCCAATTTGTTTTTTAGTGCTTTCCAATCGCCAGACTGTATTGTGTCCTTATCCTCCTTCAAAGAATGTTCAACTAAGCGCCGAATGTACTCACTTTTATTTGGGGTTATACTTTCTAATTGTTTGACGGATTGTCTGGGCATTTTAACGCCAACCATTTGCATTTGTTCACGTACTAATCTTTGTATACAATCTTTTTGTTCTTGCCGTGGAATCATCCTTTCTCGCCCGAGTATACTATATCCACTATACATTTTTGAAACAGTTTCAATGACATTTTATCACCGT
>CAYMQE010000077.1:0-3684 GCA_964392695.1 Candidatus Woesearchaeota archaeon
TACGCAGGTGTAACACCGGTTATAGCTCCTATTTTCAGCTTGAATTCTGTTGCTATACTGCTGATAGGAATGAGCATCTATGACTTCATCTCTGTCTATTACACTAAACATATGATTAGACTTGCCAAAACTCAAGAAAGGGCAGGAATATTTTCTGGAATAATTTTAAAGTATAGGGATGAACAGGCTATTCTTGGAGGCGGAGATGTAGTCTTTCCGCTAATATTCGCCAGTGTAGTAAACAGAACGATTGGCGCTATAGCATCCATATTCTCAATATACGGCGCGGGTTTAGGCCTGCTTACTCTTGTTATCATAGGCAAAGAGAAAAAGTATTATCCCGCTCTGCCCTTTATTACAGCGGGCTTACTTGCCGGTTTTCTTTTCGGAAACATGATTTAATAAAGATAAAATATTCTTCTCCATTGAAGCTATTTTCTCATCAACGGCAATTATCCTCTTTATTCCGTAGATAATGCCAAAAGATACACCAAGAAGTATACCTGCAAAAAGCGTCAAAACATATTCATCAATTATTGCCATTTCAAATCTCTTCTTTACCGGAATCTGGCAGGGTTTCTCCTCGGAAAACTTCGACAAAAGGAGGCACAGCTATTACCCAATCATGGTCTATTCCAACCAATTCTCCATTAGCAACTTCAACCGTGCTGTTTATTTTGTTTACAGCGCGTTTAAGCTCTGTCATATCCTTTTCTCTTAAAGGCTTAATTTTAACAAGGGCTATTGTCTGCGATTCTCTCAAAGAATCAATAACTGGCTTCACGTCAGCATAGTCATTGAGAACAAAATACTTCACAAATAGCTTGCCATTGTTCTCTTTGTGGCTTTTTGAGTCAAGCTCTATATAGTCCTTTTCTTCTGATGTATTAACAACAGAATTATTCTCAGTGCCTACACTTTCAGATATTCTTCCGAAAATTGAGTTTTTTATATTTTTAATTTTTTCAAATACCATTTTCTCACTTACAATAATTGAGTGTATATTTTATAAACTTTATGCGTCTCCAGATTCAAGCGCTGACACGATCGCCCAAATCTGCGTTCTAGTAAATGTTTCCACATTTGGATCATTTGTTATCTCATCAAGTATCTGGGATACAGTATCCCTTTTTACTTCAATGTCCATTTTAGTATTCTTAAGTATAATCTGCGCCTGCTCGCTTGCTGTGCGAACGTTTTTTGGTACATTCTTATCATTCGCTATGCTGTCAAGCAACTCAATTGCCTGTTCAATTTCATTTTGCATCTTTGCCACCTACAATTTTCTTCTGTATATCCTTGCTGTCTTCAGTGAATCTCTTTATCTGCTTTTCAAGAGTGGTTAAGCGAAGGTCTAAAATATCCTTTTTTTCTTCAAGCGATAGTTTAAGCTCGTCTTTTGTTTTCTTAAGCATTACAGTCCCAACAATCTCAAATAATTCTGTATTTTCTGCTTTCGTAACTTCTTCAAGAGCATTCTTTATTTCGCTCATTTGCACCGAAATATTCTGCTTCTGCATCAATAAAACCTGAAGATTTTGCTGGATGCCCTGCATTTCCTTCAAATATTCCTGCATCTCGACTTTATTTGACATTTTGGACCACTTTGGTAATAGTATGTAATAGTCTTAAATAGTTATTTATCGTCGCCCTAAACGCTGTAATATCCGGCGATTTAATAAAAATACTTAGTTTTTTACTATTCGCTTCCACGCGCACGCTTGACCTGCCTATACTTTCATCAAGTTCTACGCACATAGCTTGGTTATAGAGAGAGGCATTAGGAAAAAAGAAATCAATCTTAGACGATATTATACGGCCGGAACTTCCTTTTCTATCTGCGGCCTTTTTTTTGATAATATTCTACCTCCACAGTAAGGACAGGCTATCCTGCGCCTTAATTCCTCAAACTTAACTATTTTATTGCATACTATACATAGGTAATCTACCATTAAACTGACACCTCATACGCTCTATTCGTGAATTTAAATTCGCATTTTCTGCACTGCCACACACCAAGGCTTAATCGTTTAACCTTTCCAGCACTTCTGCAACTTGGACATATATGTTTTATCTTTTGCGTGTCTTCAATCTTTTTTACAAGTCTTCTAGTTCTTAAACCATATCTTACCCCAAATCTTCCAGTAATACCTATTTTTTTAGTATGTGCCATTCATCAAACACCTAATACTTTTTGTAACTGCCCATTTCTTCTATCAAATCAATGTGGCCCATAAATAACGCACGGCAACAGTATCTATCAAGACCAAGGCTGTCCATTATTTCTTTTCTTGATTCGCCTTTTTTAACGCGCTCCTTATATTTATCCCATAATTGAGCCACTGGCTTGCCACATGAAAAGCATCTTATTGGTATAATCATTTTTCAATCATCTCTTGCTGGTCTGACGTTTCCTTCTTGCAGCGCTTCTTCCGTTTCTCGGCTTCTGCGGTTCTGTTTGTCGGGTATCAGATACTAACATTTTCCTATCGTACGCTATAAACTTTTCCTTGAGTTTTGCGTCTTTGAAATAGTCAACAAGCGCGCGACTAAGTGCAACTCTCGCTGCGTAAGCCTGCGCCATTACACCACCGCCGTGGCTGTAAATATTTACATTTATTTCTTTCGCTCTATCTCCAAGCAGGTATATAGGTTCGCTGATTAGAAGCCTTGCATTCTCAGGATGCACATAATCTATATTCTTTGAATTAAATCTTAGCACGCCGCTACCCGCTACGCACCCAGCTCTAGCTATTGCCCTTTTCCTTCTTCCACTTGTATTCACTATTTTTCGTTTTATCATTCTTTTTTACTCTTTATTGATGCTGAAAGATCCTTTAAATAGATATACTTAATGACTTTCAGCTTTGATAATGAAGCCTGCGGCAAAGTAATAGGAGTTGGTGCAGACTCAATTTTTGGTGCGCCCATAAATACTTTCATTCTTCTGTATGCCTTAGCGCCCCTCTCTTTATTGTAAGGGAGCATGCCTTTTATTGAACGTCGTACTATGAAGTCATGTTTTGGCGGATAGAATGGGCCATGAAATGGCTCTCCTCTCGTTTTTCGCCTTAATGTCTCCGAAACTATGTTAACTGGATTTCCGGATATAGCTATATTCTCTGCGTTTATGATGTATATCTGTTCGCCTTCTAATAGTTGCTTCGCAACCCATGTGCCGAGTCGTCCTAAAAGCAGATTATTGCCATCAATCACTTTAACCAATTATCTTCACCTTTTCTATGCTCTTCAATTTCAATACATTTGCTATATTTTGAACGCTTCCCTTTGCCTCTTCTATCTTCTTTGCGGCTTTTAAAGAATATTTCAACGCATAAACAGTTACTGGATGCTTCAACTCTCCTTCTGACAAAAGCTTTCCAGGAACTACAATTACATCCTCTTTTTCAGTTACTCTGCCAAGTCTTGAAAGATTTACTTCCCTGCTTTTTCTTCTTGATTTCTCCATATTCTTAGCAACTGCTTTCCAAAAAGGCTCTTTGCTTTCTATTGCTTTTGCCTTGAAATTTGAGATCAACTGCTCTATATCTGCCGATTTTTGCCCCTTAATCATGCCGAAACTTATCAAAACCTCTCTTAAAAACTTTATCATAATCTATAAAAATAAGTTGCAGATAAAACATGCTATGCCTAAGATACGCGGTGCACTATCCGGAAACCACC
>CAYMQE010000078.1:0-3653 GCA_964392695.1 Candidatus Woesearchaeota archaeon
CCCGGCAGCAACATCATCTATGCTTATTTCGAGTTCTTTGCCGTTTCTTACAACGCGCGCCTGTTTCGCCTGAAGCTTCAATAATTTTTTAACTGCCTGGCTGGTCTGTCCTCTCGCTAATTCCTCAAAGTACTTGCCAAGCAGGATAAGAGTAATTATGACAGCAGCTGTTTCAAAGTATAACTGTTCAATCCACTCACCATTGCCTATGACTATTTTGTAAGCCGCAAAAAGGCCGTATAAATAAGCGGCTCCTGTACCTAAGCCTACCAATGAGTCCATGTTAGCTCTATTCTTGAAAATGTTTGGCACACCGCTTGTGTAGAATTTTCTTCCAACATAAGCCACAGGAAGGCTCAAAAGCAACTGTATAAAAACAAATTGCAGCGGGGAAAATGCAGGTATTGGAAGTTGCAGAACGTCTGCCATAGCAAGGTACAATATAGGAATTGTAAAAACAGCAGAGACTAACAATCGCTTTTTCAGCTCTGCAAATTCCATCGCTTTCAGCTTTTCTTTTTGAGCCATAGCATCCTCTTCTTTGAGCACCTTCGCTTCATAGCCTGCTTCCTTTATAGCATCAACAATTTTCTGAACAGATACAACAGAAGCGTCATACTCTATACTAGCCTCCTGGTTGGAAGAAGCTTTCATACTCTTTACGCCATTCAAAGAGTTTACAGCTTTTGTAACAACGCTTACGCAGTGCTCATTATTCATTCCTTCAACAAACAGCTTCACAGCCTGAGTATTTGCGCTGAAAGCAGAATAGCCTGTCTTTTTTATTGTACTTATAATATCAGCTTCGGACAAATCGTGCTCTACATGCGCGTCTTTTGTCGCAAAGTTTACAACAGCATCTTTAACACCTTTTGTCTTTTTTAGCGCGTCTTCTATATTTACTGCACAGCTTGCACAATGCATGCCGGTGACATACAATTTAGTCTTCATTTTTTCACGTATTTCTTCGGAGTTTCATTAAAAGTTTTATGGCACGAATGGTTGCAGAAATAATATGAATTTCCATTGTATTCACTTTTCATAGCCTTCTTGCTGTCAACTTCCATCCCGCATACGGGATCTTTTTCCGATTTTCTTCCAAATCCAAACATATCTATTTTTAGATATATAGAAATATATAAATATTTCGCTATTCTATCTAAAGCTATGACACTAGAGATAACGAGCCTTGTAAAACTGTACACTATACTGCTATTAATAGAAGGCCAGCAATACGGCTACGACTTGATGAAAAAGCTGACTGAAAAGCTAGGCAAAAATGTAAGCCCAAGCCAAGTGTATCCATTCTTAGAATCTTTAGAAAAAGAAGGGATAATTAAAGTAACAAAAACTGCCGAGCGCGACAAAACTATTTATGAAATGACCAAAAAAGGCAGGAATTTCTCCAATAGGATACTAGATAGAGCAATTGATTTATTTGAAGTTGCTCTTGAATCAAAAATAAGCGCGTGCACAAACTGCGGATGCAAAGTTATAGACAGCGAATTCAGGGAAAAAAATAAAGTGTATTGCTGCAGATACTGCGCCCAGCATTAGAGTTTTTCCCTTATTTTCTGCATGTTTATATTGAACTCGCCCAATAAAAATTTATCAACTTCTTCCTCTTCATAACGTTCTAACTCTGCAATAGGCGGAGAAAAAAGTTTGAAATTCAGGTTGCCAAACGAATTTAGTATATTCTTAAACACGCCTGTCTTTCGTTTGAGGTGGTAGAGTTCGTGCATTAAAACCGCGTCTATTTCACAGTCGTCAAGTTTCTCAATTAGCGTGTCTGACAAAAATACGGCTTTCCTAAATCCATAGACTGAGAATGCTCTTGGATATTTGTCAAATACAACGTATAGTCTTGGAACATCAACGCCTATTGATGCTGAAAATTCTTTGATAAATTTCTTCTTAGCCTCAAAGGGCATGGTTCTATAAGATAACATTATGAAATAAAAAGAGAAAAAGTGGGAGATTAAATATATAAACAGGCCAACAATCGGAATTAAGATAGAGAGCTTCTTAAGAATAAAATGCCCGTTAAACACAAGGCTTAAAATAAAAAATGCTGTGAACACAAACGCTACACTGCCTGTGCGCATAAAAATAAATCTCTTAAGATCTTTTCTAAAGTATAAGCTCGAAACGAATAGTAAAATAGCTAATGAGCCGGTAATCATAAGCATTGAGCCTGGAAATGAGGGCTGTATCTCAGATTGTTCCAAACATGTATTCACACAACCGAAAGCTTCGCTTAATTTTGAAAGGCAATAAAGGCATGAACCACCAAAACTCATTTTGTTATCTCCTTCTTCAAATTAGCTATACAATTCTCTCCAAAATTTTTGCGCAGAAATATCATAAACTTGTCAGCGATTTTGTTTCCGAATTCTTGTTTTGTCAATATCGGAGCGTAGATAAATTTGGTGCCTCCAAGTCCTTTTTCAGGTCTTCTTTCAAATACGCCTTTGCTGTAAAGCCTGTTAAGTGTAACAGATATTGTGGAATGCGCAACATCATGTTTTTCGCCAAGCAGTTTATATAGTAGATTCGTGCTGACTTCGCCCCGCATCCACGCGATATTCATTATATCAGACTCTAAACCACTAAAAATTATGGATATGTCCTGCTCATCTATATTGAAATCCTTCATTAGTTATTAATTAACATAATACGATATTTAAAGATTTACATTAAATGAAAAGCTTAAATACGTAAACTATTTATGCCCTTCAAGTGAGCATTTAGTACAATGGCAACATGCGAAATCTGCAAAAATGAATTCAATTCTGATATGGGCGTCGAACAGCACAAATTAGACAAGCACAAAATTGTCAAGGAAGTAAAGCCTGTGCGCAAACTGCCTACAAGAGCGCTTTTCTATACAAGCCTGATTATTTTCTCTCTATTTTTCATAAGCAAACTTTCTGGAAATGCTACTGGCGCAGTTGTATCAGATGCAGAAATACCAAAAGAACCTATTCACTGGCACCCGCATCTTACTATAAAAATAAACGGCAATGAAATGGTTATTCCGGCAAATATCGGTATTGGCAGTGTTCACTATCCTATACACACGCATGAAACAGACAATATACTGCACGTTGAAAATAATTATCCCAGTGCAAAAACGGTAAGCCTTGGCTACTTCTTTGAGGTGTGGCAGAAAAAATTTGACAAAGACTGCATATTTGACTACTGCACCAATGAAACGCATGAGATGAAAATGTATGTCAATGGCGCAGAAAGCTTTGAATATGGAGATTATGTAATGAAAGACCTTGATAAGATAGTCATTTCATATGATGCAAAGTCCAATTCTCTATAACTTCTTTGGTGTCTAAAAAAGCTTTTTCCAGCAAATTTTTATCCGGCGAATCAATTGCATATTTTAAGTGGCAATAGCCAATGCCAAGAAAATCTAAAGGAGTAAAACTTACAACTTTGCCATCAATAAAGTGGGAAAATTTGTCCTGCCGAGCGTGTAAATTCATACCCAGATATTTAGCGCGAACACCCAAAGAAATAGTTTTGTCAATGCTCTTTAGCCAGGTGTATGCAATATAATTCTCTGCATTAACCATAGCTTTATCATTTTTCTCACGCAGCCTGCGTGTGTCATGATATCCCTGCCTCCAAAACTGCAT
>CAYMQE010000079.1:0-3537 GCA_964392695.1 Candidatus Woesearchaeota archaeon
CGAATCTTTTTGTCCTGAAAAACTACTAATGCATTATCTTTATTCATCTCTAATTACCATTATATTCTTAATATTAAATACTTGAGATAATGCAATTCCGTTAATCCTCTATTTTTAAAAAGTTCTGTGATAAAAAGTGTGTTGTATAATTCATAATTTTGCGCTTATTCTTCCAATTCCATAGGCGCTAGAATAAATATCAAAGACAATTTGTCAAGCGTTTTGTACTCCATCTGCAATGGGTAATTGCTGCCGAAGCGGATTATTAAAGAATCTGCCACTTTGGCGGCGCGCGTCATTTTATCTAAATATTCTATTGAGT
This sequence comes from Candidatus Woesearchaeota archaeon, assembly GCA_964392695.1. Classification (GTDB taxonomy): domain Archaea; phylum Nanobdellota; class Nanobdellia; order JAFCGN01; family JAFCGN01; genus CAYMQE01. Next base: position 323 of record CAYMQE010000079.1, read on the forward strand.
ATTTCGCCTTGCACGGCTGGCTGTGCTCCATACTCACTAAAGATGGAGACTCTTTGGTAAGTTCAAGATTCGTGGAATTTATATCGCCCTTGCCTATCATCTGAAAAGTATTTTCCGCCACATTTAATATAACAGACTCTGCAACCATTGACGAATCTCTTACACCCTGCTTGAAAACTTCTGCTTCTATTTCAACACTGCATGGAAAAGTAAAGCTTTTCATATCCTTAAGCTGATGATCGGTATCATCAAGCAATGGAAGCGAAAAGTGCCGAATCGCATTCCCGCGCATGGTTATCTTCAGCTTGTTTTCATTTTCATCCAACTCCATGAAAAGCTGGTCGGTTATTGAGGAGCGCTTCAAAATCTGCACAAGCTGGTCTATATTCAGCGAGATTTTTTTAGGCTTGTCAATTTTGTAGTCAACGAAAGAACTGCTTAAAAGATTGAAAGATACCATTGCCACGCTGGCAGGATCCATAGCAACTAAATTTATGCCGTCTGCATTTATATCAAAAACGCCTTCGGAAATGAGCGCGCCGACAGCGTCCAAAGAATCTCTTAAAACACTCGGGTCGCTCATTATAGCCTTAAACATAGGGGGAATTAGAGGCAAAGAAGTTTAAAAGGTTTACTGCATTTGAATGTACGTTTTATATAACTCCATATCCATGCTTTCTATTCGCTTGATTACTTCTACCTTTATTTCAAAGCCTTTATCGTATGGCATTACTTTGCCAATTATGCGATAGATGCCGCTGGATTCAAGCTGGTCAAATAGATACGAATAGGGTATGATTAAAGTCGTTTCGCCTGTGAAGTCCTCAAAAGTGCAGATACTATTCTCTTTGTCTATATCTTTAATTAGGCCTACAACAGCTACTCTTACGTCCTTTTTTGATTCAATAGAAGCTATAGTGCGGTCAACTGTGGGGTGTCTCCTTATATCTTTATCCATAATCCCGCCAACGATGTTCACATTTGACGCATTTTAAGAATTTCGTCGGCGCTTCGTCGCTTGAACGGGTCTGGACTATCCAATAGTATGCCTTATCATTATGGCATTTAGGACACTCAGCTGTTGTCTTCGGAAGAACTTCCTCCTTATTTTTTTGTATAAAAACGACCTTTTCTTTCTTTATCGGCCTGAAATCTTCCTTTATTTTCATATTCTCCTGCGAATAGTATTTCTTATCGCATTTGGTGCAGTAAAAATGAACTTTTTCCCTGCCCTGGCGAGGCACAAGCAGACTAGAGCACTTTTGACAAAACATGGCTATCTAATACTTCGCTAAATTTATTAAAGTTATGGTCTTAATAGCCAGTCAATCTATTCAAAATCATTCTTGGTATGCCGACAAACGGTATGCTGTACTTAGCTTCACCGACTATTTGCGTTGGGCTTATGTTCTGCTCAAATGATAGCGTGCCGGAATTTGCATCGCCGTGAGTTGTAATGCCGTTTTCGTCTAGCTTGACAGCTCTGTGGATTATTGACTCGCCGTTCGCTTTCTTAAAAACGATTACGTCTCCGACAACTATATCATCAGGCGAAATGACAAGGACAGCGTCGCCTATGCCCAAGCCGTTTTTGAACGGCCATGAATCTATCTCGCTTTCAGAAAAGCCATTCTGCAGATACCACTGCTTATAGTCGTTGTCATGCGTCATTGAACCGCTCAGCACAGAAACTATGTCTTTAAGGCCGAATATGTACAAAAAGATGGGATAGAATAGAAACTTCAGGAAGATAAAGGACACAATAATGAAAGACAAATAGCTTACTAATGAATCGTCTTCCCAAAGAAATTTCCAAATCTTCTTTATCATTTAATAGACTTAACACTATCTAATTCCTTAAGAATATTGTCTATGGCCTGCTTCAATGCCATCAACGGCGTCTTGCCTTTTTCTGTTTTGACCACCATTGTGGATTCATCAGACAGCGTATGCTTTTTATTGTAGCCTGCGAATGAAACAGCATCATTCTTTAAAACTTCAGATTTGATTAAATTTGACAGCGTGTGATCATCCCCTTTTATACTTAAAGTAAGAGTATGATCTGACGAGTCAAGAATTTCTACTTTCATAGAAATGATGACTTTAGAGTTACTTATAAAGGTTTTGCTGTCTAATACCGTTATGTTTGAAGTACAATTTTCTTCTAAAGCGAAGAAAGAGTTTGACCAATTAAAGAATTTACGAGTAGAAGAGACATTAACAATGCTAAAGATAGACCCAATACCTGCAAAGCGTTATGACGTTAAAAAAATGCGTGGCGTCAAAGATACATTTAGAATTCGTATTGGAGATATTAGAATTGTTTACACGATACTATGGAAAGTAAAAATTATCCTAATAGCTAGAATAGGTGATAGGAAAAATGTATATGACTAATTAGAAAAAGGAATAGACTTTCCACTTTTATACTCAGCCAAAGCTTCTTTTACCGCTTTTACATCCTCTTTTGTAGGGATTTCACTTTCAATTATAGATAGCTCTATATCAAATAGCTTCGTTTTTATGGCTTCAATTTCCTTTAAAAGAGCTGTTTGTGATATCATATCATTGAATTTAGTAGAATTAGTTATTTAAATACTTTATATATTTAGATAAAGGTTTTGCTGCGCTAAAAAAGCATTTTAATAGTCTTGGGCTTGTTCTGGAGAAAAGCATATTTTCCATTGCTGGAAACAACTTTTCTTTCTGCGCCATAATTTTTAAACAGCGCCTCAATAAATTCGCCTATAGGATCTTCTAAATTAACAAGAGCTTCAAGTCTTATCTCTTTTTCTTTCTTGGACTCCTCTTTAAGCTGTTTCAACTGCTGTTTGAAAGAAGCAAAATCATCCATTTCAATAGTTAATGAATTCAACTCTACTGATTTAACAGCGCCGAATTCAGCTACAGCATTTTTGGAAAGAGTGAATATACGATATAGAAAGCCGTCATAAGAGTGGGTGTATTTGAATAGTCTATTTCTAACTGCATAAAATATGTTATCAGCGTACCTGCTCTGCGGTAGGTAATAATAGCCTTCTGTCATCTTGAAACTAAGAATATACCTTTTTAAATCGGTTGTTATTCTAATATTCTTATGATATGGCCTATTGAAAAGTTCCCATCGCTGAAAGAATCGGGCTTGAAAGAAAAGGACTATTTAGCAAAATTGCGGGAGTTCACGATAGCTCTTACAAAAAAAAGATTAAAGTCAT
>CAYMQE010000080.1:0-3421 GCA_964392695.1 Candidatus Woesearchaeota archaeon
CTTCGTCGTGCGCTACATTGCCCCCGCTGGGATTTGAACCCAGGTTATCGGGTCGAAAACCCGATGTGCTTGACCGGACTACACAACAGGGGCGCTTTGCCTAAAAGAGAACTAATGGCTTTTTAAGGTTTTTTGAAAATTATAAAGAATAAATTTACAGCGCCGGATGCTATAGTAAACAAAGCGAAAGTATCTATCTCAAAAATAGAGTATAGCAAAGGGCCTAAAATTAAATAGGGTATAACTAATTCTCTCAAAATGAAACGCTTCTTTAAATCTTTAGCCACAAACATAAGAGGTGTCTTTCCAATTGCCAAGAATACAGACGAGTAAATAACATCAAGAAGCGCGTCTGACAGCCAGCCAAAAGCTAAAAATCTTAGATAGCTAAAATTGAACCATAAATATGTTATGACAATGCCCAATATAATTTCTTCAATAACACCCTTCCACGGCAATTTCCCGCTTTTGTAGATAATGCGCGTTTCGTAGCTGTCTATGTGTTCTATTGAACTCTTTTTTCTAAACACTAAATAGTACGCAAAATGCCTGAAAATATTTGGAGTGAACAACAATAGAAATAGGATGGTGAAAGTTTCGACCATAAACACTATAACAAGAAAGCTTTTAAAAAGACTTTTGATAAACTAAGGGTATGAAAAGAAGCTCCCGAAGATGGAAGATGAAGATAACAAAATATAGATGGAAAAGCAGAAAAAAAAGAATTCAGGAGCGAAAGTCTGCCAGAAAGAAGGCAAGAAAAGAATAAGGTTTCAATTCTTTCTCATTAATGCGGGGAACGAGGTTCGAACTCGCGTAGGCACTGAGCCAGCAGGTCCTTAGCCTGTCCCGTTTGACCGCTCCGGCATCCCCGCTCTACAATCGCAGAACAACTTTCCCTATAATAACTTTCTTATCTATAACAAAATTCTTGCTGTCCATTTCATTGTCTCCGCAAACAACAGCTCTTTTTTCATATAGCTTCCTTATTCTTTTTACAATAAGCTTGTCTTTATGTCTAAAAAATATAACATCACCTGCCTTTGGCCTGCCCCAAAAATATTTTGTGCAGACTACAATATTGCCCTCATGTAAATAGGGCGCCATACTATGCCCTGATATTCTGAATAAGTAAATCATTTCTTACTCTGCGCAAATATTTTTGCTATTTCCTTCACTGCTTTTTCCAATTCATCAACTGCTGATAAATTCACTTCGCGCTTGACTTTAGAGCATAATTTCGCCGCTTTCCACACCTTGTCATGCAAATCTGGATATTTAACAAGATGTTCTGGTTTGAAATAGTCTGTCCACAAAATAAGAAGCTCTCTCTTGCACACCTGCGCGTATTCCTCTTTTACGTGAGTCATTCTCGCCAGCGTGTGATTGTCATTTTTTAGTTCCGTTATTTTCTGCGTCATTGCACGCACAGTCTCAACAGCATGCATCATTGTATCTGTTTCGTAAATTCCGCATGGTATATCGAATTGCGCGTACAATATAGGAAGATTAAACATATTGCAGTTAACAATGTGAAACTATTTAAAGATTTAATAATCACTTCGCCTTATGTTAGAAAATAAAGTATTAGGCGACGATATATTTAATTGCTACATAGATGGTAATGAATTAATCATACCAAAGAGAAGAGAGACATTACATTTACCACGAGTACAAAGTCTAAGCCAAGGCGTCTATTTGACAGAAAACATGAAAGTATATTCTTTATATGGAAATAAAAAAAATGTTATGGGAGAACAATGGTGGAATATTGACTTAACAAAAAAAATACTTAAGGAAGCAAAATTAGTAACTAAACACGGTTTATTCCACCCTGAGACCAGGTGGGATATATATAAATTGCTTCCAGGTGGCAGCAGATTGTTTAGCATATACTCCAACATGCCTTGCCTTGATGAAGTTAAGCGCTTCAAAGAAGAAGATATAGAGAGTATAGTAGCTGAAAGAATAGGGCATTTGCAGGAAAGATGGGGAGTATTGCCATTATCAGATGCAATGCTAGAGAGAAATTGGGGAGCGTACCATGGCGTAATGTACATGGTAGACATAGATATTCTACAGGATATAGCTCAAAGTTTTTATTTAAGAGAATAGTTGAAAATATATGGCAAAAAAAATAGCTAGACCTTCTCCTAAAAAAAGAAAGTACATGAAATATGGTGTAGTTTCTGCGGTCTTAGTTGGTTTGGCGCATTGGGTAGGTCACTCCTTAACCGCAGCAGGAGACATTGTAGTACCTGGTATCCTGGTGGCATTAACAGCCGGTTGGTATACTTGGTATGTTGCAAAGAAAGTGTAAATTATTTATAATAATTTTTTATTTTTGATTATTTATATAGCTCGCAGAGTTCAAAAAGTATATAAAGTATCTAAGGACTAAAGAGTCTATTCCTTGAACACAACCGGCGGTGTTGGAGAGGAGAAATTATACTCTAATCTGTGATAAACACCCATTCAATTCAAGGTAACATTACATGGGATAGTGTGGAAAACTTCATGCTATTCACGTTGGAATGTCGGTACAAGATTTGTCTTGTTATCTACTAACTCGCCAAAGACGTGGTTTGACTCCAGTTTATCCTGCTGGAGGCCACTGCTATCTGGTTGGGGATTAGACATGCAAGGCATAAGTAGCAATACTTGCCGAACGGCTCAGTAACACGTAGATAACCTGCCCTCAGATAGGGGATAAATTCGGGAAACTGAATGTAATACCCTATAGGTGATAGAAACTGGAAGGTTCCATCGCCCAAAGTCGCAAGATGTCTGAGGATGGGTCTGCGGCGGATTAGGCTGTTGGTAGTGTAACGGACTACCAAACCTTTGATCCGTACGGGCTCTGAGAGGAGTGGCCCGGAGAGGGGCACTGAGACAAGGGTCCCAGCCCTACGGGGTGCAGCAGTTACGAAACCTTTACAATGCGCGAAAGCGTGATAAGGCCAACCAGAGTGCCTATGTTAAACATAGGCTTTTGAAGAGTCTAAAGAGCTCTTAGAATAAGGGGTGGGCAATACCGGTGCCAGCAGCCGCGGTAACACCGGAGCCCCAAGTGGTGGCCACGTTTATTGGGCCTAAATGGTTCGTAACCGACAGTACAAGTTCCCGGTGAAATCCTGAGTCTTAAACTTAGGACGTGCTGGGAATACTATACTGTTAGAGACTGGGAGAGATCAGAGGTATACCAGGAGTAGGGGTGAAATCCTGTAATTCCTGGTGGACCACCTGTGGCGAAGGCGTCTGATTAGAACAGGTCTGACGGTGAGGAACGAAGCCCTAGGTAGCAAACCGGATTAGATACCCGGGTAGTCTAGGGTGTAAACGCTGCCCACTGGGTGTTGCGTGTTCTTCGTGAGTACGCAGTGCCGAAGCGAAGGTGTTAAGTGGGTCGCCTGGGGAGTAC
>CAYMQE010000081.1:0-3388 GCA_964392695.1 Candidatus Woesearchaeota archaeon
TCAAACTCAACAAAATCTTTGTATGTCTGGCCGGTGCCAAGGAATAGAATGGGCTTCTTCGTAATATACGCAATTGACAGTATAGCTCCTCCTTTCTCGTCAACATCCGCTTTTGTCAAAATAGAATAGTCAAAACTCACAGCGTTGTTGAATTCAACAGCTTGCATAACAGCATCATTGCCTGTCAAAGAGTCGCCGACAAATATTGTAATATTTGGTTGTACTACTCTTCTTATCTTTCTCAATTCGTCCATCAAATTAGCGTTTGAGTGCTGTCTGCCTGCTGTATCAATAAGCACAACATCAATTCCTTTTGCCTTCGCGTGCTGGACAGCGTCGTAAGCAACTGCAGTAGAATCTGCGCCATACTGATGCTTAATTATCTTGACACCCTGACGCTCGCCGTGCACTTCCAATTGCTCTATGCTAGCAGCGCGGAAAGTGTCTCCTGCTGCAATGACAGAAGATAATTTCTTCTTCTTAAGATATTCAACCATTTTTGCTATAGTCGTAGTTTTGCCTGAACCGTTTACGCCGACGAAGAGTATAACGCATGGCTCGCTTGATTTTATTTTAGAAAGAAAGGCAGTTGCATTCGACTCCAACAAAATGTTGCTTATAGACTTTTTTATCTCTTCTTCAACTTTTTTGCCAAAACCAACTTTAGAAAATGCTATTCCTCTCAAACCTTGCTTCAAATCCTCTTTTATTTTGTCAACTACTTCAAGAGCCACAGAATTCTGCAACAACACGTTTTCAATTTCAGAATAGGAGGATTCAACATCTTCTTCAGACGCCTCCTTCTGCGTTATTTTCTGCACTATAGTTTTCTTTGGTTTTTTCTCAGCCTTTGACTCTTCTTTTTTTAAGAATACATTCTTTAATTTGTCGCGCAGAAATCCAAACATAAATCTGGTTACTCCTCCGCTGTATTTTAATCTTTTGCGTATTACTTAATCAGAAGAACTTCCAATGCATCCTGTGTAAATGTAGCAAACACTGTCAAAGCGCCTACAGTGTCGGCATACGTCAATTCAAATTTTACGCTGTTTATGTTTTCCAACTTATCTATGCAGTATAGCTTACCCAAATCATCTCGCCTCTCATGTATCCAATTCAACTTTGTAAGGATATAGTCAAAGTCCACTTCAGCTTCTTTATTTTTATAAGCAACCAAAGAGTTCATACAATAGTAAAACAATTGATTGACATCGATTTCTGACATTCAAATAGAAATTGATTAACTATTATAAAAAATTTACTATTTCGCAGACTTTTGATAGAATTCCATTATCTGCGGTTCTAATTCTGCAAGTCTTCCTACAATTTCGCTTATTTCATTTTGTATGTCACGCTCTATCTTGTCTATGTTCTGCAACTGCGTGTCTAATAGTTTCTGAGCGTCTGTCCAGTCTTTTCTTGCTATTATATTAGCTCCAACTTCAACTAAAACTGATTTGTCATTGCGAAGTGCGCCTTCTATAAAGAGCCCGCTTCCAACAGGCACCAAAATTGAGCTGTCCTTTTTGTCCTTCAAAGAGTCCATAGAATTTTTAACAATAAGCAATTCATTGCGTCTGCCTTCAAATTGCTCTATATTCTTCTGCAGTGCTTCTGCTCTCTGTTGAAGGAATTGAAACTCTGCTATTATTTCCTGCATATTCTCTTTTTCCATCACATTGGATGAGGATTAAATGCTTTTAAAGGTTTTGACAGACGAAATATAGTTATACACCAAATTAATAATTTTATTCTAATGACAGTAAACAAACCTTTCTTTTTACCATCGGGCCAAGTGGGTTGTCTCCTGATACACGGCTATAATTCCGGCCCTTTCGAAATGATAGACTTGGGGAAGTATCTCGCAAAAAATGGCATAACTTGCAATGCGATAATGCTCCCGGGACATGGAAATGTAAGGCCAGCTGACCTGAAAAACATAAAAGCAAAGCATTGGTTCAACGTTGCTAAAACAGGGTTATACGCACTCAAAAAATTAGGTATGAAAGATATTTTTGTCTGCGGGCATTCACTTGGAGGTATAATAGCTATCAATTTGGCTATAAGATATAAGTGGGTAAAAGGCATTATAGTGCTTGCATCGCCTGCGCACATGGTTCATTGGGAAGAGAGCCTGGTCGGATTTTTGAATAAAAAAAATATTTACCTGCCGACAAGCAATTTTTTCACGCATAAAGAGGAAGTAAAAAAGATTTATCGAAAACAGAACGTGAACAGGAAATTGCCGGTAGAATCTCTGAATGAAGTGATAGAGTACATAAACAAAACGCGAAAAAGATTGAAAAAAGTCAAATGCCCTGTATTGATAGTGCAGTCAAGAAAAGAAAATTTGGTTCCTGTAGATTCTGCCAAAACTCTATATGATGGAATGACGCATGCAAAAGAAAAACAATTAAAGTGGCTTGATGGAGGAGGACACAGCATTCTACTAGAAGGCGAAAAGGTGCTAGTTCACAAGTATGTTGAGACATTCATAAAGAGACATTCTTAAATACTAAAACTGTTTTGAAAATTGCATGCTTAATAAAAAAGCCAACGCGATATTATTGAGTTCTCTGTTAATATTTTCAATGCTTAGCATCTTAAGTTACACATTTGCGCAGGAAGGCGACGCGCCAGCGGCTGACACAACACCAGCTCCTGAAGAAAGCGCGCCAGTAGAAGAACAGCCACCTGCTGAAGCTCCAGCGGAAGAAGCACCACATGAAGAGCAGTTCGTAGGACAAGAGTGCAGTGGCTCATCAGTAGAATATTGCGGTGATTCAAGCAGTTGTGCAGGTGCAGGCGGAAATTGGTGCAATGAAGTTTTCTGTTCGCCAGCTCCATGCGACAGCATCAAAGTAGAATACGAATTGCCTGAAGAATGTAAAGGCATTACGCCGGAAGAATGCGCACAGAGATTAGGAGAGAAAGGAGAAGTTCCACCGCAGTGTGAAGGATTATCGCAGGAAGAATGTGAAGGAGTATTGAGAGACTTGCACACAACAAGCGACGAAGGAAAATACCTGCCTCCTGAATGTACAGGCTACACTCCTGAAGAATGCAAATCATTATTGGAAGAAAAATATGGAAATGATTTCAGCGGACAATTGCCTCCTGAATGCGAGGGTGTAGCGCCTGAAGACTGTCAAGCTATTATTGATGCAAAATACGGAACAGAATTTGACATGGAAAAACCAGAAGAATGCGGCGACTTGGGCCCTGAAGAATGCAAGCAATTAATGACTGAAAAGTATGGAAACAATTTCGCTGGGACTATGCCTGAAGAATGCAAAGGATTTCCGCCTCAAGAGTGTTTTTCAATAATGCAGGCTAAATACGGCGATGATTTCGAAGGAGCACCACAGGAAGATTACAGACCAGAAGG
>CAYMQE010000082.1:0-3344 GCA_964392695.1 Candidatus Woesearchaeota archaeon
GTGCAGTCTCACGCTTATCGGTCCAGTCTTGTTGAAAAATTCCACAAACTTCTGTTCATTTTCATCTATTATTTTCTCAAGATGGTGCTCTAACTCCATCTTCGCAGACTGCGTTAAAGTAGACAGTGGCACTCTTCCGAGTATATGATGTATTTTATCACGTTTTTCTTTTCCCAGATATACTGTTTCGCCTGGTTGCAGGAAAACACCCTGCCTAGGCTGGACTTCTAAAAGTATGAAAAATGATTTGCCCATCACTTGAGCTATAGCGCGCCTGTCATTCTCAAATGGCCTGCCGTTCGGCAGAAAATCCAAAACTATTGCATGCTCCTCTTGCCTTAACTCTTCTTTCATAAACACCACCCGCACTATTTAGTATACTTTGAAACTACTTGCATTATCTTGTCAAGTTCTGCCTCTTCAAAAGACAATTTTGAGCTTTGAAGTACAATCTTCAAATCATCCTTGTCTTTCGGCAGTACGTCAGCTATTTTAACAGCAAACTCTTGCTTCAATTTGTGCATTTCCAAAGCGTTCAAATCCTTTAGCAAGGCTTCAGTTTCTTTCAAGTTAAGCGGTGTGTTCTTAGAAACGTGCTCAACCACATGCTTCTGTTCAACAGAAAGCTCTTTTTTATCATCTGCCAAGAGCTCTTTAACTTTCGCCATTGGTACAAACTCTGATTTCAATACCTTGTAATTTGTCATTTTACTCACAACTTCCTAAGGTGTATTGGATTTACTATAAGCATTTTCTTTTTATTAAACTCTTGTATGTCAAGGATATATGAATTTCCTCTCTTGCCCGCTACAATTCCAACTTTAGCTACAAATCTCTTGAATGGCAGTCCCTTCTGAATGCTTGGCTCTGCATGTATCAATACTTTGTCGCCTACATCAAATTCCTGCATGTATCTGCTTATTGAAATTGGTTTTTTCTCGCTCAAGCTCTTTCTAAATAATTTTCTTGTTCTTCTTCTTGGGCCGTGCGATGCTTTTACCATATTTAATAAACGTTTCTTTGACCTATATAAGAATGTCGTTTTTATTTCAGTCCTTTCATATTCTTAAACTGCTTCATTAACTCTTTTATATTGCCTGACTTCAACTGCCTATTGGAACCCAATTTCTTCATCATATCCTGCATTTTATTGAACTGATTCAAAAGCTGTCTTACTTCCTCCTCTGTTTTGCCTGAGCCCTTAGCTATTCTAGCTATACGTTCGGCTTTGATTATCTTGGGGTTTTTCAACTCTTCTTTAGTCATAGAGCTCATTATATGCTTGAAAGACTTCATTGTTTTTTCCTGCATTCCAAGCATATCTTTTGGCAAGTTCGCCATACCTGCTCCAGGTATCAGGCTAATTAATTTCTGCATGCTTCCCATATTTTCCATAGCTTCAATTTGTTGGCGCAAATCAAGCAAATCAAATTTACCCTCTACAACTCTTTGGGCAGTTTCCTCTGCGGTCTTGACGTCTATTATTTCCTCTGCCTTTTTCAGAAGAGTTTCCAGGTCGCCCATACCTAATAATATAGAGACGAATTTCTGCGGATGAAATTCCTCTAAATCATCTATATTCTCACCTGTGCCTATAAATTGGATGTTCGCGCCTGCAACAGAACAAGCTGTAAGGGCGCCGCCTCCTTTTCCTGTACCATCAAGACGGGTGATAATGACACCGTTAATTTTAAGTGATTTTATGAATGCTTCTGTCTGTCTCTTGGCATTTTGCCCTAAATCAGCTGGCACAACAAGAAAAGTATAGTCTGGCGTAAATTCTTTGTTTATTGCTGTTATCTCTTTTGTTAATTCTTTGTCCAAAGCGTCCCTTCCTGCACTGTCTGCTATGATAACATCGTATTTAGACAATTCTTTGTTGAATTTCTTCAATATTTTAACAGAATTCTTCTCTTTTTCATCTATAAACGTTGAAACACCTACCTTCTGACCTAATTGAGCTATCTGCTTCATTGCAGCGGGACGGAAAGTATCCAATCCTACTAAAACAGGCTTTCTGCCTCTTTTCTTGAAATATTTAGCCAGTTTAGCGCTTGTAGTTGTCTTTCCGCTTCCGAAAAGTCCAACCAAAAGAATTTTTATCGTCTTCTTGGATATATCTATTGAAGTGCCTTAGCCAAGAGTTGAAACAAGCTCATCATATACAGAATTTACAATTACCTCTTTCTTTGAAAATTTATCTTTGTGCTTGTTTATAGCTTCGCGTATCCTGCTATTTACCTGTGCGACAAGAGCAACATCTACATCTGCTAAGAGCAAGGCGCGCTGAATATCTCTAAGCACCTCGCTTATCAACGCGTCATTTATGTGCCCGCTGTGCAACAGCTTCTTTAAAGAAGTGCGTATAGCTTCTCCTAAATTATCCAATACCATGCCTTATTATGTGAATTAAGTAATTTAAAAACTAATAAGCATATGGTTTCGTAAGTTACCATATGGTTCTCAAAAAGTTTAAATAGTAACATAAGTTACCATAGAATATGAAACAAAAAGAATTAATTGAAAGGAGTAAACCAAATTTATTGGAGATAAAAGAAGCATATGAGAAGGCGATGTTATGGTTTTTCTCATATCCTCAAAAAGAAATGAGCTTAAGCGACTTATCCTCAGAATTAGGGATAGCAAAAACCACAGCAAACATAGTTGTAGAACAACTAGAAAAAGATGGATTTCTAAAAAAAGAAGTGCTTGGCAAAATATGGAGAATAACCTGCAATACCGAGCATATACTTAACGCCTCTAAAAAAATAGGCTACAATTTAATACAGCTATCAGAATACGATATAGTAGGGGCTATATCAAAAATAATCCCGAATCCGCAATGCATAATCTTATTCGGGAGTTACAGGTGGGGCTACGACAATGAAAAAAGTGACATAGACCTAGCTGTAGAGGTTATAGGAGACGAAGCGCCAAAAATAATTGAATTGGGCGAACTTCCAGAATTTCTATACAGAAAAAATATACGCGTAAATGCCTACATATTCTCAAGAAACAAAATTGATCTAAATTTATTTTCCAATATAGCCAACGGTATAGTGCTAAAAGGATTTCTAGAGGTTCGACCATGACAAAGCCTGATAAAAAACGTGCTCTGAGTTTAATCTTGGCGTCAAAAAAACAAATGGATTTCACTTTTTCATTAGTGATAACAAACGAATCAGGATTTAACATAACCCGCAATATATACGAATGTTTCAGAGTGCTCGGTGAAGCTCTTTTGATAGCTCAAGGAGTGAAGCCAAGCACACATGAGATACAGATAGACACAATAACCAAAATAAATGTTGCCACAGAACGCCCAATTGGCGCTATAATTAAAT
>CAYMQE010000083.1:0-1696 GCA_964392695.1 Candidatus Woesearchaeota archaeon
GAACGTAAAGCAAATTATATAGCGGAACGGAAATAAGCTTGCCTATAGCTGGTTGCAGAAGCGATATAGTCTCTGCGTCAATTATTCCCTGCGTTGACAGCACCTGCTCCAAAATTAAGGGTATACCTGCTATCAAAAAGTAAATTGGAAGAGCGCTCAACAGCCCGCCTATCATTATTGATTTCGCAATACCTTTAGTAGCCGCAATTCTGTCCGAAGACAATCCATAAACTATTGCAAGCAGAATAACTAAAAGAACTAGAGAATAGGAAAGAACTTTTCCCACTAACCACTCCAAATTGCCTAAAATTTTGAATTGCTCATTCTCGTTTATTGTTGAGTAAAGAGTAGCATTCAGGCAGGCAGAAGGATTAGAATAAGAGAGCAGGGAACTGCATGATAGGCATGGCACACCTAAATCCAACACTTGCCCAGATTTACAAAAGTTTGCGTAGAAATTAAGAAATTCGTCTGTTGTGTCTATGCTACGAATATTTTCATGCGCTTCGTCAGCGCAATCGTAGCCATTTGAGTAATTAGCCAGTTCCTCGCATGATAAGCATGAAAGATAGCTTTTCTCTTCATTTGAAGGAGTTATGAATCCCAATGGTATGCAATCGCTGTATTTTCCTTGTATGGCTTCCCTGTTTTCCACATAATAATTAGAAAGGTTGAACTGCTCCATCAGTCTTGGCACAAAAGAATCTATAACACCTACAAGAGAATCATATATAAAATCATATTTTATCTGCTGTCCTATTACAAAAGAAGTAGCTATGAATGGCACTAAAAGAATTACACCCTTTGTGGAAAACCACATAAGAAGCTTTTTTAAAAAATTCAGCATGTATATTCATAAATTTGTGTATTTATAAAAAGTTATTCAAAGCGAAAGTAATTTAAATATCACCAACTATGATTTAGTTACAACACCTAGGAGGGGCTCTAGGTGTTTTTTATTTTTTTTAGAAAAAATTTCTGATCATGAATACCTGTAAAGGGTGAAGCGAACAAGGAATTGCTCAAGCCGTTGAAAAAACATTTTGGCAAAGATGCAGAAATAATAAGCGGTGCAACAGTCAAAGTCAAGATTATTAAATTGGAGTAGAGTAAATAGATTAATGACGATATTTCTTGGCGCAGACCACGCAGGATTCGAGACTAAAGAAAGACTGAAAAAGTTTTTTGATAAGAATAAAATTGCATATGAAGACCTTGGAACGCACAGCGAAGAATCTGTTGATTATCCCGACTACGCTGTAAAAGTAGCACGCAGTGTTGCATCAGAAAAAGCAAGAGGTATCCTCATATGCGGAACTGGCACAGGCATGGCCATAGCAGCGAATAAAGTAAAAGGAGTGCGAGCTGCGCTGGCTTATGACAGCTATTCTGCAAAAATGTCCCGCAATGACAATGATGTAAATGTCCTATGCTTGCGCGGAAGAAAATTTTCTTATAAGCAGGCTGAAAGTATAGTAAAAATTTGGCTCAAGACTCCATTCAGCAACGAAGAAAGACACAAAAGAAGAATAGAAAAAATCAGGAAGCTGGAATGAAAAATATTATTATACCCTCTATAATCGCAAAAAATCAGACAGAATTGAACAGGCGCATAGATAAAGTGGACGACTACATAAGATGGATGCACCTTGATGTAATGGACGGCAAATTCGTGCCGAACCGCTCGTTTGATTTT
>CAYMQE010000083.1:1706-3317 GCA_964392695.1 Candidatus Woesearchaeota archaeon
CAAACTGCCAAAAGGCTTGAAGTATGAAGCGCATTTAATGGTAAACAACCCGATAGACTGGATGCTGGAAAACGGAAGCAAAGTTGACAGGATTATAGTACACGCCGAAACGTGCAAGGCGAAAAGCATAGCAATCAAGCTGGCAAAAAAACAAAAGAAAGAAATCGGTTTTGCCCTGCGCCCTGAAACGCCGATAAGCAGTATTAAAAAATATTTGGATAGGTTAGATATGGCACTAATCTTAAGTGTAAATCCTGGCGCATATGGAGGTGAATTCCTACCAGAAACACTGAATAAAATAAAGAAGCTAAGAAAATTAAAGCCAAAATTTGATATTGAAGTAGATGGTGGAATTAATTTAAAAACAATAGAAAGAGTATACGAAACAGGAGCGAATATGTTCGTCTGCGGGTCCTATCTGCAAGAGAGTCAGAATGTAAAGGATTCTATAAACCTTATTAAATCAAAATTAGTAACATTTAAATAAGGTATAAACGACACAGTTGTAGTGATTTACAACTCAAAAGTAGACATTAATACTAGAAAGGAAAATTTGGAAATAATTAAGCAATCATTACTTTCTGAATTCAAAGATAACATTACCAGTGCCATTGTCTATGGCAGCACGTTACAGGAAGATTTCGGCGAATTTAGTGACTATGATATAATAATTGTAATGAAAAACTGTGAGGCAAGTAACATGCAAAAATTGAAGGATATAAGGGATAATCTAATGAATAAATTGGGTATAATCATAGATTTCAACGTTCATTCAATTAATGACATTCCAAGTATTAGAAAGAATGTTTTCTGGCATAATAATAGAGGTTTTGTATTACAAAAAGAATTTACAATTTATGGAAAAACAATAATTGGAAGCAATATTTTTGAAGGTTGCTTATTAAATGAATCAGATATAAAAATAGAGTGTATACACGTATTAAACTCGTATGTATATCAGGTTAGAAAATTCTTAATTAATAAACAATTAAATCTGTCCGAAAGGGATACTATAATAAAATTCTGTATATATGCAGTAATGTATTCTTTAGCGTATTTAGGTAAATTTCCTAATTCAAAAACAAAATGTTTAGACATATTTCCACAATTTTTTAAAACTAAATACAATCCAAAAATGTTTTTTGAATTAAAGAA
Source organism: Candidatus Woesearchaeota archaeon (assembly GCA_964392695.1). GTDB lineage: Archaea > Nanobdellota > Nanobdellia > JAFCGN01 > JAFCGN01 > CAYMQE01. The sequence continues at coordinate 2,862 of CAYMQE010000083.1, forward strand.
AAACAACCCGGCAAATATAACAATGGAAGACTTGTTAAAAGCTTATGAATTCCTATGCGAGATAGATGAATTAATTTTTAATAATTATAGGGGTGCCAACCAATGAAAAATTATGTTATACTAATGACACCCGTACAAATAAAGCCTACACCACAAATGGGTAACATATACGACTGGTCAATAATTGACTTCTATTCAAGATCATTAAGAAATCAGGGTAACAACGTAATTACACCTCTAATATGGAATATTTTTGGCCAACCTATAGTAAAGATTTTAGAAGAAAACAACTTAAAGATTAATAAAGAAAATGTTAATTCTATAGTAAACGAGTATATAAAAGATAATAAGAAATACTTAGATATGTTCGGACTAGACTTCTATCCACAATATAGAGATGACCTATACGCTCCAAAAATAGAAGATATATTAAAAAATGATTATGTAGACTCAATT
>CAYMQE010000084.1:0-3204 GCA_964392695.1 Candidatus Woesearchaeota archaeon
AGAAATAAAGAAGTTCCTTTGCCCTAATGATGCATGCACTGTAGTAGACACAGATGACGTGAAGGAATACGAGATAAAGATAGAGTACCCCGAGCCTGTAGAAGAAGACAACATTCTGGCTGATAAATTGTCAATAGCTGCGAACAATGCATATTTCTTGAGAAAAATAAAGGAGTATCTTAGAGACTGCAAAAATTGTTTGATATTTACTAATACAAGACAAATGGCAGAAATTTTAGGAAACCGGCTGAAGGAGTATTTAAAAGACGAATTTGTAATCGACGTGCATCACTCAAGCTTGTCAAAAGCTTTGCGTCTGGAAGTTGAGGACAGATTCAAGAGGGGGGAGTTGAAGGCAATAATAGCAACAAGTTCGCTGGAATTAGGCATAGATATAGGCTCTATTGATTTGGTAATTCAATATTCTTCTCCAAGACAGGTTACAAAATTAGCACAGCGAATAGGCAGAGGAGGACACAGAGTCGGAGAAATAAGCCGCGGCGTAATATTCGCTGTAAGCGTTGACGACTTGCTTGAAGGAACTGCAATAGTGGAAAAACTGCATGAAGGCTGGCTGGAAAAACAGAAGAGTTACAAAAAGCCTTATGATGTTCTGTTGAACCACATTGCTGGAATATTAGTGTCAGAAAGAAAAGGCGACGAAAGATACAGCAAGCAAAAAATATACCAGATAATAAAGCGCAGTTATACATTTCAAGAGCTAAGCTATGACGAATTTCTGAAAATTATAGATTTCATGATAGAATTGAAGTTGATTTATACCGAAGGCGACTATCTAATTAGAACCAGAAAGGCGTTCAACTATTTCTACGAAAATATTTCAATGATACCTGATGAACGTTCTTATAATGTAATTGACGAACTTCAGAATAAAAAAGTTGGAATACTTCATCAGGGGTTTGTTGTTGAACACTGCAAAATAGGCAGTTCATTCATAATGAAAGGCGATGTCTGGAAAATAAACGACATGTCAGACGATAAAATTTTAGTTGTAAAATCAAATGAAGATGGAGCTATACCGTCTTGGGAGGGCGAGTTGATACCTGTTTCAAGGGACATAGCTCTTAGAGTAAGTGCTCTTAGAAAAACTGTGCCTGCCACAAAGATATTAAACATTGTGCCGGATGAAAAAAAATTATTTCTTGAATTTTATGACAACATAGCTATACTTCACTGCTGTTTTGGAAATTTAATCAATACTGTAATTGCAAATGTAGTATCATCTCTTGCAAGCTCAAAGATAGGCGCCACTGTCGGCAACAAAGCGGATGCATATAGAATAATTTTTTCATTGCCTGAGTACGAAAATTCTGGGATTATATTGGAAATTTTGAATGAGCTTCAGCCGGGATGGCTGGAAGATGTAATAAAATCATCGCTGAAAAATTCAAGTATATTCCACTTCAAATTTTTTCAGGTTGCAAAGAAAATGGGGATTATAAGAAAAAATGCAGAATTTAACGCAATAAGCGCTAGAAGACTGCTTGATTTTTATCAAAACAGCCCTGCTTCAGAAGAAGCGTTCAAAGAGATTATGACTGACAAAATGGATTTGAATGGCGCAAAGGAGCTTGTCGGCTGTTTAAGGAGCGGAGAAATAAATTTGGAAGTTAACAGCTCAAAGGAGTTGTCCCCGCTTGGCATTTTGGCATTGGAAGAGAATAGATCTTTTTCAGCTGTAAGGCCTGAAAATGCAGACGGTGAAATCAATAGGATAATACATAGTAGGCTGTTGGATAAAGAATGGTTTTTTATTTGCATGCACTGCGGAGAATCATATGGCACATTCAGAACCGGAAATTTCATTAAAGAAGAAATTGAAGAGGTGGAAAAACTTGTGTGCCGTTTGTGCGGAAGCAGTTTAATCAGTTTTGTAAAGCCTAATATGGGAGAACTTGCGCAAAAGGAATTGAAAAAAAGTCTGCGCGGTCTTGAGCACGATGAAAAGCTTCTTTCTATACTGGATAAAACAGCTGTGTTAAATCAGGTATATGGCGCCAATGCTGTTTATGTTATGTCCGCTTACGGCGTCGGCCCTGAAAGCGCAAAGAGAATACTGCAGAAAACATACAAAAACAGAAAAGAGCTCGTAAAAGCTATAATAAACGCAGAAAAGACGTTTTTAAGAACCAAGAGATTCTGGGCTTAGAAACCCTTTTAAACGGGAATTTATTAGTTGAAGTCAATCACTAAGGTGAAAAAATGGTATTAGTAAAAAGTAAAGCAAAGGAAATAGCAAAAAAATTTGACGTGAGATTCCCAGATAAAGCAGTAGAAGCTTTGGAAAAACATGTCACAATGGAAATTGAGCGCGCTGCTAAGAGAGCAAAAGCGAACAAAAGAAAAACCATTATTGCAGATGACTTTTAATTAATAAAAGGGGTTTTTAAAAAGAACCCTTTATTTTTTATTTTTAAGCTATAATCATAGCATTTCCAGGAATAAGCTTCTCTATCTGATCTATCTTAATTAATTTAAGAACAGGTTTGTATTCCTGCTTAATTCTTTCCTGGAATATATCCATTATCTGATTCGCTGTGCTTGTCTTTGTGGAGCCGCCTGGAGTTATGAGAACCGAGATATCCGCTTGTTTTTTCATAGCGCTTGGCGGAGCAACTATTAACTCAGCTTCTATCATATTGTCTTCTTTTTTTATTTTTATGCCAATGGCAATTTCAAGCTTGACGCCTTTGTAGTAATTCTTCTTGCCCTTTATTACAAAACCGCCATATGGAATGTATTCCCCACTCTGCGATTTTGTAAGCTGAGCTGGAAATACATAGTAAACATTTGCTGCGCCGTAATTCATTTTCCACGCACGCGAATAGCAAACAGTGAATATAGCTGCCTCGTGTTTGTCAATATTCTCTGCATCAGTCCCGTTTTTCAAAAGCCCGAATGGGCTTCCGGCTATTTCTGCATGGAACACCAAATCCGAACCTTCCATTCGCTTTTTAATCAATGCCTCATTTGAATTTGCATCTTTGCCTGCAACAAATAATCTGTCATTGGATGTGTAAAACCATCTGAAATCGTGATACCATCTCGCGGATGTTGTCTTAAATGTATATTGCGGCTTATCTTGGCTTCTTGATTTATACATAGCAATTTTTTCCCGCGTCTCCAGAACTGCCGCCTGCGCATTTTCAGACCGCTCTCCGCATTTTTTTGCCTTGTTGTACA
>CAYMQE010000085.1:0-3150 GCA_964392695.1 Candidatus Woesearchaeota archaeon
AGCGGAGAAACTATAGCTTCAGAGGCAGTAACTCCGTTTGAGTCTATTAAGCATATATTTGATCCTGTAGTTACAAAAGCGATAGAAGCAAAAACTCCTAAAGATCTTCCGAGATTGATACAGGCTTTGAAAGATTTGGCTAAAGAAGATCCAACTCTTAAAATTACTTTAAATGAAGAAACTGGCGAGCATTTGATGTCTGGACTTGGCGAACTGCACTTGGAAATTAAAGAGCACATTCTGGAAAGAGATAGGGGCATACCAATAGTTACTAGTCCGCCTATAGTTGTATACAGAGAAACTGTAAATAAGCCCAGCATGGAGTACGAAGGAAAATCTCCGAATAAACACAACAAATTGTATTTCAGTGTTCAGCCGGTGGAACAAAGTGTTTACGAAGCTATTGTCAGCGGACAATTATCTACGCAGAAAGCTAAGAAGAGAATTACCGAATTAGTTGATTCGTTGATTAAAGCAGGAATGAATAAAGAACATGCGCGTGGCATTGTAGAAGTTTATGGGGAGAATATACTGCTTGACATGAGCAAAGGTATTGTCCATATGAGAGAAATATTAGAGATGGTAATGGCCTCATTTGAGGCAATGATGAATGCAGGACCAATTGTCAATGAGCCTATGTCAGGTGTTAAAGTAATACTGCACGATGCGAAATTGCATGAAGATGCAATTCATCGTGGTCCAGGGCAAATACTTCCTTGTGTGAGAAATGGAATAAAGGGAGCTATTCTTGGCACAGATTACACATTGTTGGAGCCTGTGCAGGTAATCAGGATAGATACTACAAATATATACTTAGGAAGCTGCTCCAAAATAGTGCAGTCTCGAAGAGGACAATTGCTGAATGTGGAAGAGGATATGGGAGCTGTTGTTATAACTGCAAAAGTTCCTGTTGCAGAAATGTTCGGATTTACAAATGAGTTGCGCGGAGAGACAGAAGGCAGAGGCGTATGGTCGCTGATAGACTCCAAATTTGAAAAGATACCAAAAGAAATACAAGCAGATGTAATCAAGAAGATACGGCAAAGAAAAGGTATGAAGGAAGAGCAAATTGTTGAAGAGGAATAGTTATTTATAATACATTTTTAACAGAATTATATAATGTCAGATGACTGCGCAGTCAAAACTTTAGACGAGCTTGATGCTTTTTTAAAAGAGTATCTATTAGATTATCCCTCTATCGAAAACTATTTGGCGAGCCAAAATTCCAGAACGGCAAAGATGAAACCTGTTGTAGAAGGCATTTTAAGTTATGTTATTGCGGGCGTAATTTCTTTTATTGCCTATCCATTAACAAAAAATTTTTTTGATAATTCTTCTAGATTAGGCTTGTCTAATACTATTGGAATTGTTAGTGGTATGATTTTCATGTTCGACGCTTATGTTAAAAGAAAGCTAAGATATTTTAGTAGAGGCTACCTTTATGAAAATGTGGACTGCTTGACTGCTAATTTTTATAACTTACGTTGTGAAGATGACATTTGCATCAGATGCGGTGAAGAACATTTTAAGAATTTGGGTGAATAAGGGGTAGAACAAATTGTTGAAGAAAAGGCTTGAAGATTACTTTGGCAAGGAGCTTGGATTAAATAGCTCCAATTTTCGCTATATGTTAAAACAGCCAGTAGTCTATCTAATTCAATCATTGAATCTTATTGGTAGTTTCAGCTTATGGGGTGCTATAGAGAATGAGAAATACAACCTGCCTGATTATGTGAAGATTATACCAGCAACACTATTTGGCGTTTTTTCTTTGTTCACTGCAAGAATCGAAAACGCTAAGAGGCTTGAAATTGAAGCATCGCGCATGTTATTTTCGGAAATTAAAGATGTTTTAGACAAGTATTATGTTCAGGAAAAATTTGATGAAACCAAAAGCGAGATGGATTTGCTTTTGCATCAAATTGGAACAGGAACTATCCCACTATCGCAATATGAGGAACTATATGCACAAATAGTGAATAGCAAACTAATGGACGTGAAATCACTGGCAGAAATTCCAAATGCTCTTGATGTGGTTATGGAACTATCTTTGGCTAAGGAGGACGTCTTCAATACCATTGACTCTATGAGAACCCATCTCAAAGAAATGCTTCCGCGTTCAACTTTCAGATATTTTGACAAAAATTATTTTTCGCAAATCCTGCCATACAAAAATAACCAAAACATTTAAAAAGTAGCTTTCATTCTTAGAGAGGGATAAATATGGCAGCAAATAAACCACATTTGAATCTTGTATTCGTGGGTCATGTAGACCACGGCAAATCTACTACCGTAGGTAGAATTCTATACGATTCTGGCAATTTGAGCGAACAGGATTTAGATAAGTTGAAGAAAGAAGCTGCAGAATACGGCAAAGCGACTTTTGAATTCGCGTATGCAATGGACCAGTCTAAAGAAGAAAGAAAGAGAGGAGTTACAATTGACCTTGCACACAAGAAATTTGACACTGACAAATACTATTTCACAATTATAGACGCGCCTGGACACAAGGACTTCATAAAGAATATGATAACCGGCGCATCACAGGCTGATGCAGCTGTTCTCGTAGTTTCTGCTTCTGATGGTGTTATGCAGCAGACAAGAGAGCACATTCATCTTTCCAAGATTTTCGGCGTAAAGCAGATGATTATAGCAGTCAATAAAATGGACGCTGTTAATTATGACGAAAAGAAGTTCAATGATGTAAAAGCAGAAGTTACTAAAGTATTGCAGGGAATCGGCTTCAAAGCCGAGCAGGTACCATTTGTTCCAATCAGCGCTTATCTGGGCGAAAATGTAGTTAAGAAAGCAACTAAGCTTCCTTGGTACAAGGGACCTTCACTTATTGAGGCTTTGAACAATTTGTCGCAACCTGAAAGACCAACTACACTTCCATTGAGGCTTCCTGTTCAGGATGTATATAACGTCACAGGTATAGGAGCAGTTCCAGTAGGCCGTGTTGAGACTGGCGAAATGAGTGTGGGCCAAAATGTGATTTTCATGCCATCTGGTGCAAAAGGAGATGTAAAATCCATAGAGATGCATCATGAACCTTACCAGAAAGTTGGTCCAGGTTCAAACGTAGGTTTCAACGTGCGAGGCGTAGCAAAAGACCAGATTAAACGCGGGGACGTTTGCGGTCCATTGGAC
>CAYMQE010000086.1:0-3091 GCA_964392695.1 Candidatus Woesearchaeota archaeon
ACTCGGCGATGAGGGAAGCGCTTTATCTGGCCAATTTATGCAGGTCTGTTACAGTCATTCATCGCAGGGATAAATTGAGAGCAATGCCTGTTTTGCAGGATCGTGCAGTGAAGAACAAAAAAATAAAATTCGTTTGGAACAGCGAAGTAAAAGAAATTTTAGGCAAAGATTTTGTAAATGGAATTAAGTTGCTTAACAACAAGACAAATAAATTATCTGAATTGAAAATAGACGGCGTCTTTGTCGCAATTGGGCACAAGCCGAACACAGAATTATTCAAAGGACAATTGGAGCTTGACCAGAAGGGCTATATTGTTCTTGCCTCTGGACAGCAGACGAGTGTAAAAGGTGTTTACGCAGCAGGAGATGTCCATGACTATACATACATGCAGGCGGTTACAGCAGCAGGAGCTGGTTGCCGCGCAGCGATTGACGCCTATAAATTTTTGAATGAGGAAAAGTAAAGTAAACTATTTAAAGAACTGCACACCACATCTAATGGGATATGACTGCTTTTGTTCAGACAAAATGGGACTTAAGTGATGCATTCTCTTCCAATTCTGCTTTTGAAGATGCAGTTGCTGAAATTAAAAATAAGGCAACGCTGTTTGAGCAATTGAAAGGAAAACTGCCTTCTTCTAAAAACGAAATGATGCTGGCTTTGAAAAGTTATGAGGAAATACACGAATTAAATAATCGTCTGGAGGCTTATGCTGAAATGCTATTTTCAGAGGATACTCGCTCCCAAGAGTCCAAAGCACGTAAAGATATGACAGAACAAATTAGTGCTGACATTGGTAATAAATTATTGTTCTTTGAGCTATGGTGGAAAAACCTTGATGATGATAAAGCCAGCTGTCTTACACCAGAAAATGAAGATTATGCCTATTACCTTTCTAGGCTTAGAAAATATAAACCTTACACATTAGACGAAAAAGTTGAACAGGCAATTAATATAAAAGATGTTACTGGCATAAAAGCTATGGTTAATCTTTACGAGCAGATAACTAATGCTTTTACTTATGATATAAGAGGAGAATCAAAGAAATTAGTGCGAAGTGATTTAAGTAGATTGACGAATGAGTCTAATCCTGAAAAAAGAGTAGAAGCCTACAAAGCGCTGATGGAAAAATACGCTGAAAATAAGAACATTTTAGGTGAAATTTATAGAACTATAATAAAAGATTATAAGAATGATAGTATAAACTTAAGAAAATATCATTCTCCTGCTTCTGTGATGAATTTGGCAAATGACGTCTCGGATAAATCAATAGAAACGCTTCTTTCAGTATGCAGAAAAAATTCTGATGTTTTTCAGGATTTTTTCAGGATAAAAGCCAAGTTTTTAGATATGGATAAAATGTCTAGATATCATATATATGCTCCTCTTCAGCAATCTGCTGATAAAATTATTAACTACCAAGACGGAATTAAAATGGTGCTGGATACATTTGCATCATTTGATGAAAAATTTGGGGAGTACGCCAAAAATATTTTTAAAGCTAATCACGTGGATTCAGAACTAAGAGAGGGTAAACAAAGCGGAGCTTACTGTATGGGTATTTCACCAAAGATTGTGCCGTATCTTCTGCTTAATTATAATGGTACCTTATCTGGATTGTCAACTATTGCACATGAATTTTTCCATGGCATTCATTTTCAACTTGCATCTAAGCATTCGCCGTTAACATACAGTGCACCTCTTGGTTTAGCTGAAGCTACTGCCAACTTTGGTGAAATGTTAGTTTCTGAACGTATTATGGAAATGGAAACCGATCCGCAGGTAAAGATGGATTTGATTGTGAAAAACTTAAGTAGAAACTATGGCGGTATACAGAGGCAGGCTTACTTTGCAATTTTTGAGAGAGATGCTCACGATGCTGTTGGAAATAACGGCGTTACTATAGATGATTTGGATAAAATTTATCTTTCAAATTTAAGGGAACACTTTGGAGATGCAGTTGAAGTTCCAGAGGAGTTTAAACACGAATGGATGTGTATACCACATTTTTATCGATCTCCTTTTTATGTGAACAGCTATTCCTTCGGAGGCTTGCTGACTAATTCACTCTATAATAGATACAAGATAGAAGGGGATTCGTTTAAGAAAGACTATGTCAAACTCCTATCATATGGTGGATCAGCCAGTCCGCATAAAATACTGAGTGAAATAGGTATAGATATGGAATCAGCTGATTTCTGGCAAGGAGGATATAATATTTTGAGAGACAAGGTTAAACAATTAAGAAAGATTTAAGCTATTTTTCTATATGCTGTGTACACAACTATTAGAAGCTCAGCGAACATGACAAACGGCCTCAACAAGGTGTTCATGTCATCAAAGTATCTTATTGTGCCTATGAATATAAGAAGGAATCCTCCGAGCATAAAGCCATTCAGTATCCAGTTCTTCTTTTTGTTTGAATAGATAAGTCCAGCTACAACAGAGATTATCCCAAAAATAGACGAGAACGTAAATGTAACGCCGTTGAATTTCTTTCTTACTGCTTCGTAATCTCTCTGGCAGTACTGGCATTCGTAAGCAACAGGACAGCCAGTTTCATTGTAAGTATATTCAATAAATCCATCGTTTTGGTAGCACGCGTCGCTATCATTTTGATTTACATTTATTGCAGAGCATTCTTTTTCAGTGCCGATGCGCGCAGGATACGGCTTTCCGATGCAGTAGCTGTCGTACTTTGGCTCTGGATAAACAGCGGATATTAAACTTTGAATGAAGAAAAAGTACAGTATAGCTATTACAAGCGCAGTTATTGTTTTGCTTATATCTATTTTCATCCTTATATTAAATAAACTCTAATTTAAAAGATTTAATAGCGTTGTTTTGGTTCGTTGCTCTACAGAGCGGTAGATAATATTTATAAATAGTATAAATCACCTTTTATCATGCGCCAATATTTAGTTTTATTAGTAATTCTATTGCTTCTATCAGTTTCCAATTCCTTCGTTCTTACAGATATAAAATGTTCCTCAAGCAATTACGCAAATATACAGCTGAATGGAAGCAACGCCTTATACTCATTCGCAACGAATTTGAAAAACACAACCACTCCATGCGCTTACCAAATAA
>CAYMQE010000087.1:0-1367 GCA_964392695.1 Candidatus Woesearchaeota archaeon
TGGTATCAGGTTTGTGCAGGCTATGTAAATAAATCCTCCTGCTGCGATTGGCATCGATATAGTTATTACACTCTCCATATACCCGCTTATGCCCAGTGATAAAAGTATTCCCAAAATCGGAGTTAAGGAAACTAATAGATTGGTTATTATGGCTTTCTTTACAGAAAATCCTCCTTTTATCAGTATGGCGAAATCACCTATTTCCTGCGGTATTTCGTGGGCTATTACTGCTATTGTTGTGGCAATTCCTATTGGCAGATTCAATAAATAGCTGGCTCCTATTATTACACCATCCAGAAAATTGTGCACAGCGTCGCCGATTAAATTCATTATAGCAAATGGCTCAAGCCCGTATCTTTTTTCAGGCAAATGATGGTGGTGAAGATGTATAGCTTTTTCTAGTATGAAAAATATTGCAATGCCAATTATCAGATAAAAGGATATTATATTGCTTAAGCCCTCTTTTTCAGTAACCTCTGGTAAAATGTGTATGAATACATCGCCTAAAAGCACGCCTGCTGCGAAGCTGATTAAATATAGGAGCGTATTTTTCAGTTTATTTATATTTATTAAAAGCGTTACAAGCCCTGCCAAAGAAGCGAGACTAATAAGTATAACGCTTGTAACTAGATAAGTCCATATAGCTGTCATTTAAATATACTCTTCCATCGCTTTGTATATAAGTATTGTGGCTACTCTTTGCCTTGCTAAAGGAATTTTTTTTAGTTGCGGGTAGGTGTCCTCTAGTATAGTCTTTTGAGTCTTGTAAAATATTCCTATAGGTATCTTGTCGCCCCATTCTAATCCTTTTCTATACGCTTTGTAGAAATCACTTGCATCATGCCCTTTCTCCTGCAGGTCGTAAACTCTCTTCTTGAAATAGTCATAAGTGTTCAGATAGTTGTAGGTTACACACGGTTGGAGAATGTCAATCAAAGCAAATCCCCTGTGTTTTATTCCGGCTGAAATTAATTTCTGAAGATGCTCAACATTTCCTGCAAATCCGCGTGCTATGAATGTTGCACCCATTGTGAGAGCTAGAGTTATTGGATTGACAGGCTCTTCCATATTGCCATCAGGCGTTGATTTTGTTTTGAATCCCTTTTCACTCGTCGGCGATGTCTGCCCCTTTGTTAATGCGTAGACCTGATTGTTCTGCACAATATATACTATATCCAAATTCCTTCTCATTGAATGCACAGTATGCCCCATGCCAATATTGTAGCCGTCTCCGTCTCCCCCAACATTAATTACTGTAAGTTCGTGATTTGCTAAACGCACACCTGTGGCTACTGGAAGCGAACGTCCATGTATAGAATTAAAGCCGTAGGTGTTTATCCAATGCGGCAATTTTGATCCACACCCAA
>CAYMQE010000087.1:1377-3090 GCA_964392695.1 Candidatus Woesearchaeota archaeon
TATGACTACATTGTGCGGGTCAAGTTTCAGCTCAACTATTGAATTTTTGAGCGCTGTCAGAATTGAAAAATCGCCGCAATTATGAAGTGTTGCATTTTCAGATACATAAGATTGCACACCTTCAACTTCAAAATTGTACACGTCGCCCTCATAATCAAATGTTTCAATTTTTTTTATTGGCGTAAAGACATAGGTTTTAGTTATTACAAAGCATGGTTTAGTATTTGCTACGGCTTCAAATGTTTCATCATTAAGTATGTGTTTTAACAAAGACAAATTTTTCTTTCCACATACCTCTAAATTGTAGGATTTTTTATGTATACCATGCGCTTCTTCTTTCGATATTGATGGAACAATTTCTTGTCGAAGAAGTAGGATTTTTATCTGTTCTGTTAAAACTTTTGAAATAGTTTTGTAACCACCTTTTTTGATTCCTATATATCCATCCCCTCTCCATAATCCAATAAGCAATTCTTTTTGTTTAGTTTTAGGTAGTAGCATCATAAAATGCGGTATTCTTTTGTTCACAGCGCCAGTACCAAACCATTCAATGAAAAGTTTGGCAAGCAATGAAGAATAAATATTAACTTCGCATGTGTTTTTATTTTCACGTACTCTTGCTACAGCATCTAAATTAAACAAGCTTTTGGTTATATCTTTTACTTCATCTACATATTGTGTTTCTCTTTTGTGAAACGTAAGTGTTATACTTCTTTTATTTATGTTACCTTCAGCAATGTAGTACCCTGCTAATCTCATAATATCTGCATTAATTGGAATTTTGTTTGGCAATGATTTGCTTTTTCTGTCCATGTACGATTTTTCCCACTTGATTTTTAAGGAATGAATGTCTTTTGTTTCAGATAATATTGGATATACTAAATAATCTCCTTTAGCTAATGAATCTGCACTTTGCCATTCTGTTTCAAACATTTCATTGTGTTTTTTTACATTTCGTCTTTTCACGCATAAAACCGGATGTTCTGGTGTTAATGTCGTTGAACCTAAACACTTTGAAGTTATCTTGTACATTTTCCCTTTATGTCTGTGTTTCATAACTTCTGTGACTTTGTGAAATCTTCCATCTTTTCCTAAGACTTTTTCACCTATTTGTATAGACTCAATTTTTTTGACTGATGGGTTGGATTGTATAAATGTTCCAGGCAAAACACAGCCACTGCACCAATTCGGGTTCTCTTTCGTTGTCAATTTGTCAAAAGTTGCTATTTTCTTAACACCTCCTTTATTTTCTGCGCAATGTCTTCAGGGAAAAACTGTCTGCCGTCGTATTTCAAAAATTTATAGTCAACATCTTTTCCTGTGTGCTCCTTAATTATTGACGCGAGCTGTCCTGTTTTGTTGCCTTCTATTGCAATAGTTTTCTTCGCTTTCTCTATCACTCTCTTAACTTCGTCGGCATGGAAAGGGCTTAAGTAGGTTATTTGCAAATAATTTGTTTTTATATTTTTGTCTTTGAGAAGCTCCATCGCATGGAGTATTGGCCCTTTAGTTGAGCCGATGCCTACTATTGTAATATCTGCATCTTTGTCTCCAACTAATTTTGGAGCAGGCAATTCTTTTTTTGCAGTTTCCAATTTTCTGAATCTCTTGTCCATCATTTTTATCCTGTTTTCTTCCTCTTCATTTATAGCTCCGATGATGCCAATCGCAGCAGGAGGATTTATTTACATAGCCTGCACAAACCTGATACCA
>CAYMQE010000088.1:0-2297 GCA_964392695.1 Candidatus Woesearchaeota archaeon
GATTTGAAAGAAATAATTAAAAATTTAGGAAAACAAAAACAGTATAAGAAATTCTCCGATGAATTAATAACAAATAATAGAATCGTTCCGAACAATGGAACGAAGACAGATCCGGCGCATCCAGCAATACACCCAACAGGTGAGGTGCCAGCTGAATTAAATTCGATGCAAAAGAAAATTTATGATTTGATTGCAAGAAGATTCTTAGCTTCTTTCGCAACCGACGCAACAAGAGAAAGTATGAAGATAGGTATAGATGTAAACGATGAAAAGTTCAGGGCAAGCGGAAGTCGAACAATAGAGAAGGGATGGATAGAATATTATGGACCATATGCAAAATTCCAAGAGATAGTGTTTCCGGATTTCAAAGAGGGAGAAAAATTAGATATTATGGCATTAGATAAATTGTCAAAGGAAACACAGCCTCCAAAAAGATATTCGCAGGGCTCAATAATCAAGGAGTTAGAAGACCGTTCAATAGGAACAAAGGCGACAAGAGGAGGAATATTAGAGATTTTGTATGAAAGGGGATTCATTATAGACAAAAGCATAAAGGTAACAGAATTTGGAATGGATTTGATAGGCGCTCTGGACAAATACGCTCCTGATATTTTAAGCGAGGAACTGACAAGGCACTTTGAGCAGGAAATGGAAGAGATACAGAACAGCAGCAAAACAAGAGAGGAAGTTCTGGAACAGGTAAAAGACAGTCTTGCAAAGATATTAGCAAAATTCAGAAAACATGAGGAAAGTGTAGGTGAAATGCTCAATGATTCTTTGTTGAATTACAGGGAATGGAAGAACACGCTTGGCGCTTGTCCAAACTGCCATAAGTCGATGAAAATTATGTTCAGCCCAAGAACAAGAAAAAGATTTGTCGGATGTAGCGGTTACCCAGAGTGCAAGACAGGATTCCCATTGCCTCTTTCTGGTATGATAAATAAAACAGAAAAAGTGTGCGAAAAATGCAACACTGCAATAATTCATGTAGTAAGAAAAGGGATGCGCTCATTCAAAATGTGCCTTGACCCAAACTGCGAGACTAAAAAAGACTGGAACAAATCCAAGCAGAAGGATGAAACTGCTAAGCAGAGTCCAAAAGAGGAACCTGCGAAACCGGCTCGTACCTCACGAAAAAAGACCGAAAAAGAATAAATTCTTGCACTTCAAATTTACCGAAGTCTTTTTTCTCTTTCAGAAAAGAAGACAGTTTTGTTTTGTTCAGAATTTCTTTTATACGCACTAGAGTAATGTGAGGGTGGAATTCCTTGTATTCAAGAAAACCGAGTTTTTTCATCTCTTTAGCTATTTTTTGCTGAAGAGCGCGCAATTCCTGCGATTCTGAAACATCGCACCATAATACGCGCGGAAAGGAGCCGAAATTATTTATCGCCAGCTCAAATTTTTCTGTTTTTATCTGCGACAATGCATGTTTAATTTTTTCAATTTCAGACGGATCAACAAAGCCCAAAAATTGCAGATTAATATGGAAATTTTGCTCCGGCACAAAATTGCCTCTGACTATTTCTTTAAGCCTGCTCTCTTCTGCGAACAATTTGTTTTTTATTTCATCGGACAGGTCTATCGCTATGAAAAGCCTTGATTTAACCATTATAAAACTATATAAGCAGTATTGTTTAAATTAATTTTCATGAAAGTGTTGGTGCAAAAAATTAGTGAATATGCGCAGGTGCCGAAGTATCAGACAAGCGGCAGTGTTGGAATGGATTTGTCTTCTGTAGAAGAGACAGTAGTGCTAGCTGGAAAATCTGCTTTGGTCGGCAGCGGTATAAAAATAGCGCTTCCGATAGGCTACGAAGCGCAGGTAAGGCCAAGAAGCGGTCTGGCTGTGAAGCATGCGATAACTGTTCTGAACACACCTGGAACAATAGACTCCGACTATAGAGGAGAAGTAAAGGTAATTTTGTTTAATCATGGCAAAGACGACTTCAAAATCAGCAGAGGCGACAGGATAGCGCAGTTAGTTATAAATAAAGTTGAGTTAGCAGAATTAAAAGAGGTTGAAAAATTGGAAGACACTGAAAGAGGTGAGAGCGGATTTGGTAGCACTGGAAAATAGATTATTTGTGCCGGATACAAGCGCGATTATAGAGATGGGTGTGTCAAAATTAATTGCAGAAAAGAAAATTTCAGGTAGGATACTTATACACAAAGCAGTTATAGCAGAACTTGAAAATCAGGCAAATTGCGGGAGAGAGATAGGTTTTATTGGATTGAAAGAAATTGACAACATAAGAAAATTGGCGCAGGAAAAAAATATTTCTCTCGAATTCGAA
>CAYMQE010000088.1:2316-3079 GCA_964392695.1 Candidatus Woesearchaeota archaeon
GGGAAAATGAAGGAACATTAATTACAGCAGATAAAGTTCAGGCAGAGGTGGCAAAATCACTTGGTATGGAGATAATTCTTATAGAGATAGAAGATATTAGAGCAAAAAAATTGATGATAGAGAAATACTTTGATGCAGACACGATGAGTGTTCATTTTAGAGAAGGTGTTGTTCCGAAGGCAAAACGAGGGCTGCCAGGCAACTGGAAATTTATTGACATACAAAAAATTAAAAAATTAAATTAAAAAGAGAAGACGTAAAAAAGTTGGCGGATAATATCATAGAGCATGCCCACATGAGGCAGGACTCTTTTGTAGAAATGGAAAGAAAAGGCTCGACGATAATTCAAATAGCAGATTACAGAATAGTTATAACATATCCGCCGTTTTCTGACGGCTACGAAATAACTGCTGTAAAACCAGTAAAAAGGCTGTCTATGAGTGACTACAACTTGCCTGATAAATTGACAGACCGTTTGAACAACAAAGCAGAAGGAATACTGATAAGCGGCGCTCCGGGACACGGCAAATCTACATTTGCGCAGGCATTAGCAGAATTATACTTAAAAACAAATAAAGTTGTGAAAACAATTGAAGCTCCAAGAGATTTGCAGCTGCCAGAGGAAATAACCCAGTATTCCAAAAATATTGGAACCAGCTCGGAGATACATGATATACTATTGTTAAGCAGACCAGACTACACTATTTTTGATGAAATGAGGGACACAGAGGATTTCAAATTATATTCTGACTTAAGACTTGCA
>CAYMQE010000089.1:0-3055 GCA_964392695.1 Candidatus Woesearchaeota archaeon
TGCTATTACAGCAGCGGAAGATCAAAAAGCTGTGATGAAGTTGTATGCAGCGACTATGACGCAGGCTCAGGCAACTGCCAACAATCGCAGTTTTCCATTAACACTCTCAATATTATAACAAACCCATCGAATGATGAATGTAAAATAAAAGTATGCCAAAAAATAGGAAACGGATGTGTTAAAAACGCTGATGGTAATCCGGTGGATGATTGTGAAGACCTGTCTGGTGCTGTAAGATTAGAATGTGAACAACATTGCTGCCTGCAAAGAATAGAAGAAACATAGTCAACAGGATAGATATCTGGATTTCTGATAAGGAAAATGCCAAAGATTCCGGGATTGCGGTGAGCAGGGACGATGACAGCTACACTACATTCTTATGTATTGAAACTCTAACGCCATCTTGCGGTACACCTGCCAACCCTTACACGTCGACAGCAGCCAGAACTTTGCACATACTCGACCTTGACGTTAAAGTTGCCGGTGAAAGCGGTTCAATAAAAATCCTAAGTTTAAACGAAGGGGCAAATACTATAAATTACTATTCAAAAGATTCTTCTAAGAATTTAGAGAAAGTAAAAACAATAGGCATAACAGGATATAGGGATTGGAGCGGGCCAGTCATACCAGATGAGGGAATTTCTGTAGTTCCGGGCAATTTAGAAGAAGGGAAGCTGTTTACAAATAGTGTAAATCCTACTATAAAGATAAGGTTTCTGGACAATGCTGTCATAACCTCAGCAAATGTTATCAGCGGAGGCGTGCCAATAATTTTGGAATCCGCAGAGGGATCAACTCCTTCTGAAACAGTTACCATCCCAGTTAATGATGTTCCATTACAAGAAAAGGAGTATTCGTTCAATGTTATGGCTAAAAATACTAAAGGCATTTTTATGGAAAACGCCGGCTCAATAAACATAACTGTGGATGTTACCAGTCCAACTGCAGTTATTACGCCACTTGAGAGATCAGTCTTGACTAATTCATTAGTAACCATGAATATTGAATTTAACGAGAAAGTTAAGATACAATCAATTTTTTTGAATGGTGAAAATTTAACATCCAACTTTAGCACCACTAACAACAAAAAGTGGAGCAAAATCCTTAATTTAAAAGACGGGAATTATGCTCTTAATGTAAGTGCAAATGACTACGCCGGAAATAACCTCAATCCAAATCCAATAATACGCTCATTTATAGTAAATGCAAACCCGACCGATATAAGGCTCGTGCAGCCAAGATTTGGGATAGCGCAAGGCTCTCCGTTTGACATACTTGTAGAAACTGACAATAATGTAGATTGTAAATACGCCTTTAATCAGCCGTCGTTGACATTTGGAGGGATGGCAAGATTTACTGAAACAGGTGGCACAACCCATAAAATATTGGGCTTCAGCAGAATTCAACAAACAGATGAAAACATTCACAAATTATATGTGAAGTGTATGGACACCCTCTTTCATCAAGAAAGTGGAAGAGAAGTAACTAAGGTTTTTGATATAGGTGTAGATACAACTGCGCCTGTTCTGGGGCTTGTATTTGCATACCCCAATCCCATTACTGAAAAACCCTCCAATGTTTCATTAAAAATAGAGGCTAATGAGCCTGTCGTTTGCAAGTTTAGTAATAATACTGCTGATTTTGAGCTAATGACCGGAAGATTTGAAGGATTTGATGATTATTCCTTCAGTACAAGAGCTAAGGCTTCAACTCCTGTTAACATATCAAATGGTGCAACAATACTTACAACAACATACAACATAATTTGTATGAACAAGGCAGAGCTTTTATCTGGTACACAAGCTGTAGATGTTGTAGTGGACTTAACAATACCAATGATGTTAACTCCACATACCCGGGATTTATTCAATTCTACAACCGTTATCTTGTCAGTTGAAACAAACAAATTTGCGACATGCTTTTATTCAGAAGAATCTGAAGAGCCTGCTAGTGAAGGACGTCCATTTACTGATGTAGGTTATGGACATACAGAAAATCTAAGGCAAGTCGGCAATGGGGCACATACGTTCTATGTACAATGCCAAGATCAGCTCGGAACAATATCGGAGGTAATAATAATTAATACAACAGTGGATACAAGGGCACCGGCAATGCTTTTTGTAGATGACTCGAGCCGTACGCAGTCTTCTGGCACTCCCCCGATTCAGTTTCCAGAAGTGACTTGCGCCAAAAATGGGTTAAGGGTTAAATGGCTTGGGGAGGATCTAGAATCTGGGGTTAAGAATTACCTATATTCGCTGATAAAAATACCGAGCAATGTAATCATTGATTCAGTACAAAGTTTTTGGAAATCTGAGCCTGGAACGCCAAATGAATACACTTTTATTGATAAGGACAAAGAAGGCAATGATATTAGCCTAAATGACAATTCAAAATATTTCTTCAGGGTAAAGGCAATAGATTATGTAAATTTAGAAAGTAGTGTTAAGGACAGCAACGGCATAGTTGTTAATACATCTTTTTGTTATGTGCCCGAATGTGGAAACGGGATTTTGGATAAGAAGGAGTCTTGTGATCCGGGTAACGGGACAATAGTTTTCGGCCCTATTAACAATTGCAAGCAATACAGGATTTTTGTAGGCGGCAACTTGGATTGCAACGTAAACTCCTGTTTGCCGGACACATCAAGCTGCATCCATCTGAATTTTTGCGGTGACAGAACGTTAAACACAAACGAGACCTGTGACAAAGATGTGTTTGGTGCAGCAAAATCTTGTTCTGACCTTGGTTTCAAGGATGGTGCTCTGGCATGCTTGCCCAATTGCCAATTAGATACTGCAGGATGCAATCCAAAGCCAAATTGCGGCAATGGAGTGATAGACAGAGGAGAGGAATGCGACGGCGACAATACGGGAATTCTTAAGAACTCCCAAAACAGCTGCAGCGCTTATGCTGTTGGAATGTTTGTAGGCGGCACAATAAGATGTAATAATTGCCTGCTAGACACAAGCAGTTGTATTGGTGTGGGAACAAGAAATTGCGGTGACGGCGTAATCAACCCAAGCGAGAAATGTGATGGAATTAGGTTTGGAAT
>CAYMQE010000090.1:0-2983 GCA_964392695.1 Candidatus Woesearchaeota archaeon
AAAAATTTGAAAAATTACTTAAAAGAAAAATACAGGCATTCTGGCATAAAAATTTAAATGAAGTATCAAATAGTCACTTAGCAAACAATATCATAAACGGGATAACTCTAAACAATTACATAGAGGTTTTCAAATGAAAGAAACAAATTGGAAAGAATGCTTAATAAATAAATCAGCTAAAACTATCACTCCAGACATACAAAGAGCAGAATCTTTAATAGAAACAGCAAACGAAAGGATAAAATTAGTTAAGGAAGTAAATGAAAAAAACTGCAATTTTGTATTTGAAGACTATTATACTTCTCTAATTGAGTTGTTGCAGGCGATAACTTTCAAAAAAGGACTTAACATCCTAAATCATATTTGCTTAGGTTACTACTTAAGGGATGTCTTAAAAAGAGAGGATTTATACCTCCTGTTTGATGATATGAGGTATAAAAGAAATTCCCTTACTTATTATGGAAATCGGATGGATTATGAAACTGCAGAACAAGCAATAGAAAAATGCAAAAAGATTATCAAAGAACTGCAATGAAGAGCAATTCTACTATTCAATAATCATCTCTATATGTAAAGTTTAAATAATCTTTAAAGCTATTTTTCTTAGATGAATCCATTTGAAAATGCAATGAAGCAGTTGGAAAAAGCTGCAAAGACTGGAAATATAGAAAATTATGAGTTTCTAAAGAAAGAAGACAGGATAATAGAGTTTGAATTTCCAATAAAAATGGACAACGGAAGCGTAAAGAAATTCAAAGCTTACCGCGTGCAGTATAATGACAGCAGAGGCCCATATAAAGGGGGGATAAGATTCCATCCGCAAGTTGACTTAAGCGAAGTAAAAGCACTCGCTTTTTGGATGGCTATTAAGTGCGCAGTTGTCGGCATACCATACGGCGGAGCAAAAGGTGGTGTTGTGGTAGACCCAAAGGAATTGTCGCTGAAAGAAATTGAAAGATTAAGCAGAGGATACATACAAAAAGTTCACCAATACATTGGGCCATACAAAGATGTTCCAGCTCCGGATGTCTACACAAACGCGCAGATAATGGCGTGGATGCTGGATGAATATGAAAAAATTAACAACGGACACTTTCCAGCTGTAATAACAGGAAAGCCTGTAGAATTAGGCGGGAGTTTAGGAAGAGATTACGCCACAGCGCAAGGAGGCGTGTTTATACTGCAAAGCGTAAAGAAAAATGGCAGTGTAGTAATACAAGGCTTCGGCAACGCGGGCTACAACATGGCGAGAATTCTAGCTGAACAGGGCTACAAGATAATAGCAGTTTCAGATTCAAGCGGAGGAATATTTTCTGAAAAGGGCTTGAATATAGAAAAGTTGGCAGCGCACAAAAAACACACAGAAAGTGTGCAGAACTTTGATGGTGCAAAGAATATAACAAACGAAGAATTGCTTATCTTAGACACAGATATACTCATTCTTGCGGCGTTGGAAAATCAATTAACAAAAGAGAATGCTGGCAAAGTAAAGGCGAAAGTTGTGCTTGAACTCGCAAACGGGCCGACAACTCCGGAAGCGGATGAAATTCTATTCAAAAAGAATGCAACTATAGTACCAGATGTATTGGCAAACGCAGGGGGTGTAACAGTCAGCTACTTTGAATGGTCCCAGAATCTAGCAGGCTATTACTGGAAAGAGAACGAAGTTAATGAAAAGCTTAAAGATATAATGACAAAAGCGTATAAAGACGTAAAGGAAACTGCAGAAAAATTCAAGTGCGATTACAGGACAGCTTCTTTTATTTTAGCAGTGCAGAGAATTGTCAAAGCGCACGAGCTTAGAGCATAAAGAATTAATTATAACAAATGTTTAAGATAGGTTATTGGTAGTTAACAGACTCTCGTGGATGATAGCAGGCAAGGCAGGTTTTGGAGTGCTCTCAGCTGGTGAGCTCTTGGCAAAAATATTTGTGCGAAGCGGTTACAATGTATTCGTAAATTCTGAATACCCTTCGCTTATCAAAGGCGGACACAACACTACGCAAGTGCGTGTAGAGGAAAACAAAGTTATGGCTCCGCTGAAGAAGATAGATATTCTTGTCGCTCTGAATGAAGACGCAGTTAATTTCCACAAAGACAAACTCTCTGCCGGCGCAGGAATAATTTACGATAGTGATATGGTAAAATCAGCGCCGAACGGAATAAAGTCATACGCTGTGCCAATGACAAGCATAACGCACAAACTCGGAGCAGACACATTAGCGAGAAATATGATTTCCATCGGAGCGACAATAGCAGTTCTTGATTATGACGTTGAAATTATGAAGAAAGCGATAGAGCATATGTTCAGAAACAAGAAAGGATATGTAGATGTAAATATCAAAATGGCGATGGAAGGCTACAATTACGTAAAAAAGAATTTCAAAACACATCAAAAATTATTGGCGCCTAAAAAAAGAGTTGATGATGAGCTTCTGCTGAATGGCAACGATGCAATGGCGCTTGGCGCAATAAAAGCAGGGTGCAAGTTTGTCGCAGCTTATCCAATGACGCCGACTACTTCTTTATTCTTAAATATGGTGAAATTCGCAAAAGATTACGGCATAGTCGTAAAACAGACAGAAGATGAAATAGCAGCTATACATATGTGCCTCGGCGCGTCTTTTACCGGAGTGAGAACATTAAACTGCACTTCCGGAGGAGGCTTCTCGCT
Source organism: Candidatus Woesearchaeota archaeon (assembly GCA_964392695.1). Classification (GTDB taxonomy): domain Archaea; phylum Nanobdellota; class Nanobdellia; order JAFCGN01; family JAFCGN01; genus CAYMQE01. The sequence continues at coordinate 2,675 of CAYMQE010000090.1, forward strand.
TATGACAGAAGCTCTCGGTTTGCAGGCAGTAACTGAAACTCCGCTGGTAGTAGTTGAAGGACAAAGACCTGGGCCAAGCACAGGACTGCCGACAAGAACAGGACAGGGTGATATGAGATTTGTCCTTCACGCTTCGCAGGATGACATACCAAGAATAGTAATCGCACCAGGAGACTTGAACGAATGCTTCTATAAAATATTTGAGGCTTTCAATTTGGCAGAAAAATATCAAATGCTTGTCATAGTTATTGTAGATAAAGAGCTGTGCGACTCAATGACAAATGCAGAAAAATTTGACATAAGCAGTTT
>CAYMQE010000091.1:0-2933 GCA_964392695.1 Candidatus Woesearchaeota archaeon
AGATTAAAGATAAGTTGAGTATACCTCTTCAATTGCGCTCCGCAAATGAAGAGTTTTATACTTCTGTATATGAAGACTATAGAGATACTCCTGGAGTGTATGATGCTTCTTTTTCTGGACCTGTTTCTGTCTTTGTAGACTATTTTGATTATGGAAGTTATGGAAAGGGAGATGTAAGCAGATGCGAGATAGATTTCTTTGGGCGGGTTAAGTGCGACGCTGTCTCTACAGTTGAATGCGGGAAGCTTTATGGAGCTCCAACTGGTGAAGGAAGGGATATTGGCTCTGGTGACTATACACAGTTCGGCTCCAGCGCCAACTTTTGTACGTCTCGGTCTTCTTCTGCGCCTGGTTTAGTTGAAGGAAACCCTTTACTGCCCGCTTCGTGCACTGACGCTTTGCTATTGTGTTTCAGATTTGAAGGGGATGTTATCGTCCCGATGACGGATTATATGTGCTTTGATGCGGGTGACGTTGTATATGAACAGGAGCCTAGTGACGGAGTAAGAGATGGGATTAGTAAAGAATGCCCAAGCAACGCTTTAAATTCAAATTACATGAAAGGGTTTGGACTTAAACGATTGAATTTATGTACTGGGGGAGGTACCGAAAGTTGTAAATTTGGAGATATAGAAAATTATTATTCAGATTCGTTAGAAATTTCTGTAAACCAAAAAGTCAAAGAAATAGAGTTTTCATGGTACACTTCTAAGGATACAGAAATCATAGCAAGCTACTACGACGGTGCTGAATGGAAAGTGTTCAATAAACTCAAAGCTATAGAACCCAAAGTTTTTGGCGTTGCCACTAATAAAGAAAAAGAACACTATTCAAAGTCACAGATTAATGACAATGTAGAGAGTATTAAGTTTGAGTGCGACGGCAAAAATGAAGAGGGATACTGGTGCACCTTAAGTGACGTATTGAATATCACTTATCTCGGCTACTCTTCTTCGCAAATACAGGAAGCAAAGACAAAAACAGATGCAAAGACGGCCTGTAGGCAGGCGTGCAGTAATTTGCAAGCGTTAAAACCTACATACAATCAAGTCTTGCAACATGACTTCTGCACAGCGACATTTGACTTGACAGCGGAAGGTGGTGGAGCTAAAGACCACTGCTTTGATTTGAACTCAATCGGTGAGGAATGCACTTTTACAGGCAGTGATAGCAAGGCGCATACCATACTTCTGCATTCAACAGCGGACTGCACATCCTCACAAGTTATAACTGCATGGTAACGAAATATTTATAAATGGTCGGAAACTAATTGAAAATATGGCAAATGTAACACAAAAGCGATTTAAGAAACGCTATGAAGATAGTGACGAAACTCCTAGTGGCAGTAAAGCTGCAGGTGTTTTCACTGCCATTTTAACAGGTTTAGAAGGTTATTTAGTTTATTTGGCTGATAAGGTTGGACCTTACTTGAGAAAGAGTGATAATGGGGATGTAAAATTTCATTATTTTGGAACTGGGGATATTTTCCCAAAACCATATGTTATGCCAAAGGAATATGCTGGTACTAACCCACCACTTACAGGCATAGATGAAGTATTAGGCAACAGTTCAATATTCTTATACAATATCATAGACAATTTTGGAATCATACCTTTGGGCGTAGGTTTAGCATTCTTAGATTTGGGTGTTTACAAAATCATGCAGAAGCTTCTGCAGGGATACTATGCAACAAAGTTAGAGAAAGAAGAGAAAGGTATGATATAAGAAGTACAAATTGTTTTGGATAACAAAGTTCCAACCACTTCGCAGCCATCATTAGATGACTTGGTTAAGAAAGAAAATACGTGGTTGCGGGATAGAGAATCTGATTAACGCTCAAATAGATTCTTTATTTTGCAATTTTCGCCATTTTACTTCTGATTTATTTGCAATATTGCAAATAATTCAATAAGGCTCAACACCTAAATACTCTTCCACACGGCGTTTGAACTCCTTGAATTTCTCTGTTTTTGGATAGAGTTTTAGCATTCGGCAGGCGAGATAGAAAGATAATACTGTATCATTCTTTTCTAAATTCTCTGACTTATCCATCTCTATAATTTTTTTAATTCCTTTTTTTACATCATCAGAAAATTCTTCCATAGATTTTCCACCATTATATCTTTCTATGTAACTATATACAGGATTAATTATCCCAAATGCAAGTCGTTTAAAATCGTCATCTAATTTAGAAAATCCAGATAAACTATTATATCTATTCTCTTGCAAATCTTCCGAAGATAGTCTCATTATGTCATCTTTATTGAATTTAGAAACAAATTTAGCTAATTTTCTATGTATTTCTATAATTCTTTTCAAGTTCTCTTCAGATACGTAACATATGTCATCTTCACATTTAAAGGTCATTATTCAATCATCTCTTCATATCTTTTCTTTATTATGTTAATATATTCATTAACTTTGTTAAGGTTTACTTTTTTATCTAATGTTGCTTCTTTTAAATTGTCAAAATACCTCTTATTTGCATTAATAATTTCACCTTTGTAGTATATTTTTAAATAAAGACCTTGTACATTCTTAGATAGTAAATACGATTTAATTAGTAAGGTTTAATACCTAAATATTCTTCCACTCTGCGCTTGAACTCCTTGAATTTCTTCGTCTTCGGATAGAGTTTGAGCATGTGACAAGACACATAAAATGTATAAATAGACGAATGTATATTTTTATTATTTTTAATAAAATTATCTATATACTTATTTAACAATTTATGATCATTCCTTTTTCTAAAATAAAAAGCAAAATCTTCCATTGAATTCTTATCACTAAACTCCTTTGTACTATCATACACACACTTTATCATACCAAGTATAATAACAGAATAAGCAGGATCATTAGTATTTATTATGTAGTCTCCCACTCCTTTGTCATAACGCATCATTTTTAGAATAGCTTTTACCTTTACTTCATTC
>CAYMQE010000092.1:0-882 GCA_964392695.1 Candidatus Woesearchaeota archaeon
GAAGAAATCTTGCAATGATACTGCTTCTTTTAGGTGGCATGGCGCACGCAATGCCCGGCGCTTTAATCCCCGCTATCAGCGGAACGAGCATATTTGGTATAAGTCTTCAAGCAATTATTGGCGTTTTATCAATTCTTGTGGCTATAGACCTATCACTTGCTGCAAGGGATTGAGAAAGTTTTATAAAATTATCAAAGCTTGAATTCTGAATGAAATTTGAGTTGTTAGACTGCCATATAGATGAAGTGGAAACTGAAGCAATAGTAATAATGCTTACAGAAGAGCAGTTGAAATCTCATGGTATAGAATCAAGGTTTATTTCTACAATAGAGCGGGCTATCCGAAGGGAAAATTTCCGCGCAGAACCTTACCAAGCTGTTTCTTCCTATATACCCGAGCCTCTTAACGCCGATATCTTAGTTCTAGTCGGCTTAGGCAAGAAAAATGACGCGAGTGTTAACACTTTCAGGAATGCAATAACTGTTGCTGTGGATACGCTGAAAACTGCAAAGATAAAAGAATTTACGCTTTTAGTTCCAGAATTTGATAATCTCGGACAAATTATTACAGCCTTGGTAGAAGGAGCTATCTTGTCTAATTACACTTTTGACAAGTACAAACTTGAGGATAAAAACAAGATACGCTACATTGAAAAAATTAATTTGGTCCATCACTGGAATAAAAATAAGCCCCACTTTGAGAGACTGATAAGCAGGACTTCTGTTATATGCGAGAACACAATAGCAGTCAGAAATTTGGTTAATGAGAACAGCGAAGTTGCTAATCCAGAATATATTGCAAACATAGCAAAAGAAATAGCGAACGGAAAATTGAAATGCGAAGTTTTTGATGAAAAGAAAATAGAAAAGCTAGGCATGGGTT
>CAYMQE010000092.1:892-2929 GCA_964392695.1 Candidatus Woesearchaeota archaeon
AGTATTATGGCAATGAAGCTTCCAGCTATAAAACTGCGTTGATAGGCAAAGGCATAACATTTGATTCCGGCGGTTTGAATCTAAAACCGACTGGATTTTTGGAAACTATGAAATCAGATATGGCGGGCGCAGCTTCTGTTATTTACACTATGAAAACATTGTGCGATCTTGACATAAATGCTAATGTTGTCGCTGTTGTTCCATTGTGCGAGAACATGATAGGGCCAAATTCTTACAGACCTGGGGACGTGATAAAATCTTATTCGGGAATAACTGTGGAGGTGGGAAATACCGATGCAGAAGGGCGTCTTGTTCTTGGAGACGCAATTTCCTACGCCAAAGAGAGATTCAAGCCGGATAATATTATAGACTTGGCTACACTGACCGGCTCTATTATAGCTACATTTGGTGGCTATATCATCGGCCTATTCACAAATGACGACCAGCTTGCTAAAGACCTGCACAAAGCGGGTGAGAGTACTTATGAGCGCGTTTGGAGACTGCCTGTTTATGCGGAATATGTAGAAGAAATAAAGAGCGAGATAGCTGATGTCAATAACATATCGCAGAGCAAATACGCCGGAGCGATAAATGGCGCAGCATTCCTAGCTAAATTCTATGGCGACTCAAAATGGGCGCATCTGGACATAGCTGGCATGTCATGGATGGAGAAGAAAAGATTTTATCTGCCCCGCGGAGCGACAGGCGCAGGCGTCAGATTGTTGGCTAATTATTTTGATGTTTTAGAGTAGCGAGAGTTTGCGGCGTTGAAATGATATACTTTGTGTGTTACATATTCCTTATTTCCTTTTTCGCCAAATATTTCATTTAATATATAATGTGTTTCTGACCAATCATTGTATATTCTTCCCTTGTAATTTTTTACGCTGAAATTTATTATTGCCACAAATAATTTTGCCTCTAAGTCGCCTTTTGTTATCGTAAATCTTCCTTTGCCCCATCTTGGGCTATTAGTACGTAATTCCCTTATTACATATGCCCCCCTATCTTCGAATGCCCAATAATTATTAAACCAATGGACATGATTTTTTGTTGTAAAGTTGGTGGTCTGAAGCATTCTATCCTCCAATGGCGAATCGTTTATTTCTGAACGCACTAATTTAACAAAGTCTGTAAAGTCATTCTTTTCTATGGCTTCTTTATGCCAATTTAGATAGGCTGACAAATTGTGGAAATATTCGCCGCCGTCTTTATCCAGTCCGTAAAATTTGTGTTCTCTTAAGTAATCTTTCATTATCGGAAAAGATATAATATCCTATTTAAAAGGTTGTTTATTAACTATAAAACTCTGCTATATCCCTATCAAGACCCTTCTTGTACTCTGTCTCTATTGTTGTTACGTCAATGCTAGGTATTGCCAATGGCAAGCTTTCTATATTCAAGAAATAACGGTATTCACCATCTCTCTCTAATCTCAACGCTTCTAGATTATTGAGCAGCACGCTTGACAAGCGTATCCTTTCATCTAATAAATATATGAACCATGATGGTGATTCAGCGCTACAATTTTCTTTTATGTATTCCAGCATTTTAAGATAGTTCTCTGCTAAATTATCATCAATAAAATCAAAATTGTTTGCAAAGGCTATTGTGGCTTTCAGCATCCTTGGCATATTCTCGCTGGATTTCTTGTCAATGAAACTGTCCGTTAGCTCATACAATTTTTTGTGCGCTTTTTCTATTAAATATCCTATTTTTTCTAAATATTCCTTTTTTGAAATTTCTTTAACTATAAAATCCGGTATGTCGTCATCCTCTTCTAACCACGTGCTATTTAGTTCCTTGTTTAAGAGAAGAGGTAGTGGTATATACTTATAATTAACTTGCACTATAATAATCTGTAATTGGCGTAGTTTAAATATTTATTCTAATAAAGTCAACGACAGCATAACAGCGACGCCGATGAAGAATGAGCAGAGTTGGAGCAGTGATTTTTTTATTCCTATCTCTTTCTGCATTTCTGGTATCAGGTTTGTGCAGGCTATGTAAATAAATCCTCCTGCTGCGATTGGCATC
>CAYMQE010000093.1:0-2919 GCA_964392695.1 Candidatus Woesearchaeota archaeon
TGATCTTTGCTGCTGACAATTTATTTTATTATAATCTAGATGTTTCTTGGATGGTATTTATTATTTTTGGAATATTTATGAATGTACCACAGGGGCTTGCCTATTTAATTTTGCTGCTTATCAATTTTATAATGAAAGTAGGTTATGATTGGCCAAGTCTCCTAATTATTTTATTAACGCATACAATTTTTTATATTTATTTTGCGCTATCTATTTTTAAAATTGTTAAGTCTAAAAACAAAGAGAATAAAATACTTAAAAAACAGATAATAATATTATTTTTGTTGATTCTGTTGGGTTTTATCGGACTTATTGTAACTAAAAAATATAATCTTGATTTTGGACTGGGACCGCGCCTTTTTGGAGCATAAAAAATGATTAGAATTCTTTTCTTTTTTAAGACGATACCAAGAACCAATTCCTGATATTTATACGCGATTTAATATCTCCCTTATCCTCCTTAAGTTGTGTCAGTTCGTGCTGGGCAAGAAAGAAGTTTAACTACTCTAAAATGTAAACATTTTTATAGATATTCGAAATAACTAACTTATATGAGCACCAACCTAACTATAGCATCAGGGTATTCTCCTATAGTCAAACAGCCTTTGGACGGTGCTAAAATAGAATTATCTCTTCCTGAAAATTTTAAACCAAGGCGCAAGCCGCATATACACAAGGATAAGGAAGGGGCTTTAACTTTTCAATTGGAGCCTTCATTAAGTGCGCCATACACCCGAGACGGCAACCCTTGGAGGTTTGAAGATCGCGGCCATACTAGGTCTGAAATTTATGATTTAGATGCTAGCAGAGTAAACTGGCTAGGCATGCTTGCTCTTGCAATTCTGGAAAGAACTCTTCCTGCATATTTTGGATCGGGAGAATATTTGCATTCTCAGTTCATAAGAGATCAACATTACGGAGTTGGACAAGGCGCATTTTATCAGCATTCAAGATTTGCTGATATTGGTATGAGTGTGGAAGCTAGTCAGAGTTTAGCCGCTCCTAAAAAACAAGGGGAAAAAAGATTAACTCCAGATGTAAACCCTCATGAAGGAGTCGATACCATTGTTTTTAGAGAATTTTTCATAAAAGGAATTGCATCAGTAGACAAACGGGCGCACAACCTTTTTCTGCCATATACATTGCACGATATTTTAAGGCATCTCGATGGAACAAGGCGAATAAGATACCCCATCGGGCCTAAGCCAGAAATCGGCGAGCTTGATGGCTACTACGGGCCTGCTTTTGTTATTTTAGATCCTACATTGAATAATGTGGCATTATTTGCAAATCACTTGTCACCGGTCAACGAATTTCTTTTGTCTCATAAAAAAGATATGATACATTTGTCTGCAAAAATAAGTGCTTTGCAGTATCTAGCTCAGACTCAGGGAGTGCTGTCAGAAAGCGTGGACACTCTTAATTGGGAATATCAAGGGGAATACAAGCCTTTACCTGAATTGATGCAACTTGCCAACTCACAAATAAATCAGGTAGGAAATTCAATAAGTGCGGCAGCAAATTTGGAGAGAAGCAGATTGGAACAAGAAGTCTTAGCCACACTAGATGAATTAGCGGAAAAATTTCCTAAAGGATTGCTAAAATTAGCATTTCATCCAAAAATAGAAAATTAAAACTCTTCCCTCTTCCTCAAATACCTAACCAACTTCTCAGAAATAACCACTTTATTATCATCAACAACATATCTAAACGGCAATGTTACGCTTTCATTCCTGTTTACTTGTATTTCAAGCTCATCAACAAACCTGAAATCGCTTAATTTCTTTCCATCCAGAATCTTCTTAGCAACATAAATCGCATTGTCAGTCGGCATCTGAATTTTTCCAAGATTTCTCTGGTCAAATATTATTTTTTTGTTTTTTAAATTTTTAATTATTGTGTTTGTCCTTTTTTTAGCCGGATTGTCTCCAAGAATTCCGCCGAAAATAAAATATTTGAATATGTTTCTGTCTTTTGTAGTCAATGTTTTTTTTGAGTATTGTGACAAAACACAAACCTTTTTGAAATTTAATTCAGAAATCTGTTTGTCATAAACAGTTCCAAACTTTTTTAACTTCTTATAGTCCTTTTTGTTTTTAATATTGGTAAAAATCAAATTTTTCTTGTTAACAATTCCAGAAATATACTCATACTCTGCCAAACACCATTCGTAAAGTTCAGGCTCAAGATGCTCAATAACAAATTTCATTGTGCTTAAATTAAAGAAAAATAAACAGTAATCTTAAAATTTCTTGAACTGCGCTGCAGTGTCTATCAAGTCCACATGGCCCAAAAACACGCTCCTGCAGCAGTACCTCTGCAGTCCAAGCTCATCCATGACCTTCTTGCGGTCTTCGCCCTTGCTGACTCTTTCTGTGTATTTTTCATATAAGTGCGCAATCGGCTTTCCGCAGCTGTAGCATCTTATAGGTATTATCATATTGACTCGTAGAAAATAAGCGTGTTTTTAAAGGTTTTGGCAAGTTTTGGAAAATTAAAGTAATTTGTGTCTTCTTAAAGCCTTAAAATATTTTTCTACTTTGCTTTTATTTTTACTTAATATTATAATAAACCCCTCTTCATCATTCTTACAATATATATACCTATCTTTTATAAATGACTTAAAATTTTGTAATGTATCTGATGTGTGATTAAATCTTGGGATATCTAACAAAACTAGATCAGTTTCATTTATTTTATCAAGTCGCTTTTCACTTACAGAATCAACTATTGCATCTATTATATACAAATATGATTTGGATTCTTCCCAAATATTTTTTTGAATTTCATCGGAGACCTTTAAATAAAAACGCTCACTCGTCCATTCGTCTGGTCTTTTTCCATCTATTTCATTAGATACCCCACTTCTTTTTTTCATAGTCACCAAAATATTTTTTGAATTCCTTTTTCGGCAACCAT
>CAYMQE010000094.1:0-2835 GCA_964392695.1 Candidatus Woesearchaeota archaeon
TACTTTTTTTGCGCATTCTATTGAGTACCAGCGGGAGTTGTCAAAGCCTAAATAACCGTAAGTAGCATTGAGTATTGTTTTAAGGCTGGAATCCCTTGCCTTTAATATATAGTAATTTTTGTCGTTCCTGCTCATCTCTCGAACTTTCTGCTTTATTTCCTTTCTTTTTTCTATAAGTTCTTTTAATACGCGCGGTATAAATCCAGTTCCATTATATTCATTGTTGATTGTTTCCGGCGATATATTGTGCGAGACTATTATTGTTGGGTACAGACTTCTGAAGTCAACAAAAGCTATATTGTCATATAGTCCAGGGTTCGGCTCAAAAACAAACCCGCCTTCAAATCGTCGCTCATATCTTTCTGATGCGCCGTCATACGTCGGTTTTTTATTTATTATTATATTTGAAGAAAATGCTTTTCTCATAAGATAATTTTCTACAAACAGCGAATAGCTGCCTCTGCTGGTTTTTGAAGGCGTTAATCCAGTCAGCTTGGACATTTCCAAAATTATAGGATAAATTTTGTCAAAAAGATTGGCGGTTAATACTGCGTCTTTAAGCGAATATTCCGCTAGTTCGCCGATTTTTCCGCGCTCCCACATGCCTTTCATTTCATACCACTTTATGTCAACCTTACTTTCATTGAGCAATTCATTTGCAACGTCATTCAGTTTGAATGTTTCTGTTTTCATGTTAGGCCCTAAAATTCTTGAAATGAACTGGTACAAATCAATATGCGCCAGGCCTTTTATTGATGATCTTACAATGTCTCCGCGTTTGTACACGTTAAGCGCACTTCCATCATAGCCGAAATCTAACTTTATTCCGTACAACTTGCATCTCTCTTTAATGAATGGAAAATCAAAAATTTCTGTGTTATATCCTGCTATAATATCTATTTTCTCTCTTTTTACTAAATCCGCAAATTCTTGAAGCATTTCCTCCTCTGTCTTGAAATATTTGAACCATTCCTCTGCATCCCGCCACGGCTTTATGCTGAACACGCCCTTTCTTTTGTCGTGCGTGCAGTAAGAAATCATTGTTATTTTGTCTTTTTTTGAATTTGGTTCAATCTGCGTTTCATATACCTCTATATCAAAAACAATGTATCTTGGTGCCTCCAAGAATTCCTGCATCTGTTTTATTTCGTCAAGCTCCAGAACTATATCTGCATTGTAATCAGAATTAGATACCTTATTGCCCTTTGCGTAAATTAAGCTTAAAGGCGTAAGCTGTTTGTCCATCAAATATCTGACAACTGTTTCTATATCATTTTCAAGAACAGCAAGGAATCCATCCATTTTTGAGACTATCTCCTCTATCTCTGCTTTATTTGCAGAATGCCTGACTGCTATCTTAACTATTTCTAGCTCGCTCCCATTTAATATTCTTTTTTCTATATTCAGACTGACTATATTCTCAATTTTTTTCTCAACCAGCAGTTTCATGAATCTATTGCAGTCTTTAGCCCGCACGTAAAAATATGGCTTGAATTTTCTATCTATGACTACTACGACTTTATTATCTTTCGTAACGCCAAAGAGCCTTACTGCTATCGTATCTATCTCTGTGACATAGTCTATATCATTGAGGAAAAACTCCAATTCCATGGGTTAACCTATGCATAAAAAATTCTTTAAACCTTGCGATTGTGCAATAGGTATGGAAAATACTGCAATTAAAGAAGGCATAAACTCACTGGAACTCCGCTCGCTTTTAGAAGAGTTGAAGCCCCTGCTTAATTCAACCGTGCAAAAGATATACCAGCCTACTGTAGAGGAATTTACATTCTATCTATTTGACGGCGAAAAAGAGAATATTTTTGTTATATCAACAAAAGCTGTCTATCCATCAAGCGTAGAGAAGAAAAACCCACCTGTACCAAGCCAGTTCTGCATGTTCCTTAGGAAATACCTGATGAAAAAACGCCTTGCAGCAATGGAGCAGATAAACAATGACAGACTGCTAAAACTAAACTTTTCAGACGGAAAATCATCTTATAATCTGTATATTGAAATGTTTAAGAAAGGCAACTTAATTCTGACTGATGAAAAAGAAGTTATCATTAATGCGTTGAGATTCCACACATTTTCAGATAGAGATATAAAAACCAGAATAGTTTACAAGCCTCCAAAACCACGAGTTGATTATGCAGTATTTACAGAGTCTAAGTTCTCTGACTTTAAATCAAAGGATGCTGTTGTTAAGCTTCTTGCAACTGATTTCGGCCTTGGTGGAAGCTACGCTGAAGAAGTTTGTCTCCGCGCTAAAATAGACAAAAACAAAATATTCAACGAACTAAACAACAATGAAAAACAGATTTTATTTAGAGAGCTGAAAAAATTTACATCACAGAAAGCGAGCAAACCAAGATGCATTTATCAATTCGGCAAGCTGATAGATGTTATACCATTTGAATTTTTATCATATGAAAGATATGAAAAGAAAATTTTTGAAACATTCAGCGAGGCGGTGGAATTTTATTTTTCAAATCAGGTAAAAGCAGAGGCTGTTCTAAGTGCGGATGAGAACGAGCTGAATAAACTGAATAACATGCTGTTAATGCAGGAAGCAAATGTACAAGAATTAAAGAAACAAGCGGATGATTACAGAAAAACTGCTGAGATAATTAAGAGCAATCTGCACATAATACAAAGTGTGGTGGACAGCATCAGAAATGCGCTTGAGACGAGGAGCTGGCAGGAATTGAAAGAGATTATAGAGCGCGAGAAAGAACGAGGAGTCAGCGAGGCTATGATGATAACTAATTTAGACTCGTCAGATCAAACTGTTGCTTTTGATATACTTCCGAATTTTAAGATAAATGTCCATTC
>CAYMQE010000095.1:0-2816 GCA_964392695.1 Candidatus Woesearchaeota archaeon
GGGCTATTTTGCCCTGAGTTTTGTAGCCGTAACTTAGAAGTACAGCATTTGCCATGTAAAACATAGAATAATATGAAATCACAATAATCCAAAGGTATGGTTTTAGCGGATTTTTTATGAGTTCATTTGCAGTTTTTAACGAAAGATCAGTATTTTCTAAGTATTTATTCATTGCAAGCACATTGCTCCCCTTTTTTAGCAAACCCTCCTGCAAGTACCTTGAAAAATTATTCTGCGCTTCTATTTTCCTCTTTTCATCTATCATTGCATCATCTCATAGTAGGCCTCTACTCCATGAAGGATTGTATTTTTCATTATTGCTTCTGAGCCAACGGTTACATCTTTGGAATTTTTCATTGCCATGAAGTCGCTTTCTTTGAATATGTTGACATGAATCTTTAGGGGGATTATATCAATGGCATTACCAATTTCTTTTTCCAACTTTTCTTCAGATTCATCTGGTATAATAAACATAAGATCAATGTCTGAATGTTTTGTCTGCGTCTTTTTCGCATAACTACCGAATATAAGAAGAATGTAAAGTTTTGAGTGCAGATCTTTAAGTGAATCGTACATTACCGCAAGATTTTTGTTTCTAAGCATTTCCTGTTTTCTAAGGTATTCTGCTTCGTAAATTAGCGGATGTATTTTATTGATAAGAATTACTCTGTATGATTTGCCAAAAGATTCGAGTTTGATAAGTTGCATTTTATAGAGTCTTGTAACTATGTTATGGACATTTTTGTAGTCCTTTTTAAGAAGCTTAGCAATTTGATTAATGCTTAGTTCTTTCTCCCTATTCTCTATGAGCAGTTTTATGATTTCAACTTCCTTGCTTTTCATGTAAATATCACCATAACATTATGTAAATATTTATATATAAATATTACGAATGGAACAATTTATTCGTGCCATGCTGTTACTAAATCCTCAACTTTGCCTTTTTCAAAGAATATTTTGAATAAAGCTCTTGTAACTGGAGCCTTTATTTTCCTCTCTTCCACATATACATTAATTGTTCGCAGGGTATTGTAGCCCTCCACAGTTTCGGCAGGCGGTTTAAGCTTTATCCCATTCTTCAAATTCATTCCGCTTGAGAATCCGTATTTATAATTGCGGGAAGTTTCGCTCATTGCAGTTGAAAATAAATCGCCTATGACGAGTGGGGGTATAATTCTGCCATAAATAGACTCCATCTCCTTGAGCATAAAAGCAACAAATCCGCCGATTATATTGTAATAGTTCTTATGATAATAGCCTTTTATCAACCCTACGCCAAGAGCAATAACATTTTTCACAGCACCGCCGAATTCAAGAACAACTGATTCCTCTGCAGTTACAACAGTAAAATTTTTTGAGGATAATAACACTGTCCATTCTTCCGCATACTCTCCAGCTATTGAAGTAACTGCGGGCGCACCTGCTATAATTTCGGCGCTTAAATTAGGGCCTATTAAAGTCGCCACAGGTTTGTTCAATTTTTCCCTGATTAACTCTGTCGGCGTTTTCAGATTTTCATAAAGCCCTTTGGTGCAACTCAAGATTTTTGAGTCATTTCTAATCAACGGCTTAAGCATGTCAAGGCATTTCAATAAGTATTCGGAAGGCACGCAGATTATCAGCTTGTCTGAAGCTTTTATTTTTTCAATTGATTCTCTGTTGTAAGCTCCATTTTTTTATATATCAACCAAATTGTGCTTGTTGCTTCCCAGAAGTTTTGAAACAGCAGTTCCGAATTTGCCTGCTCCAATTATGGTTATCACAATAACTTCGCATCTATATCGCTTTAAATCAATTTCTAATTATAGTCTTTTAAAGCGGTGAAATGACAAATATTCATCCAAACTTTTTTCTGATTGGAAAGTGCTTCTTTCGTTTTCATAAGAGAACATGCCGTTTCCCATTTGCACTAGTTTATCTGCATCAACAATAAAGCGATTGTCGCGGGTGCAATAGACTGCTGCTATAAACTTATAATCATCGCTTCCGCCTGAAAAAAGCTGTTTTAATTGATATTTCTCTAGTATTTCCTGCATAGATTTATTTTTAATATCATTAATAAATTGCCTTGACATAATGTTATAATTTATTCGCAGATTTTTTAAATGTTTCTATCAATTATTTTTAACTCTGTTCTAACATCAATTATCGTCGACGGTTTGCCAGCTAATTTTCCGCCGTCAATGACTAAATCAACTTGGTTCAAAATTTCTTTAGGCAGTTCGCCAACAGAATTTGCAGGCGGTTGTCCGCTTAAATTCGCAGATGTTGTGACAAACGGCGCACTGATTTGAGCAACCAATTCAGAAATTTTGTGTTTAGGTATGCGCACGCCTAAAGAGTCTTCGTCAATGTGCGGGAGAATAGCTGTCTTTTTCTTCGCAACTATTGTATACGGCCCAGGTAAATATTTATCCACCAATTCTTTGCTGACTTCCAAATTCTTTAGTATCCATTCTTTTGATGGCGCTATTACACTTACGGGCTTTGACTTGTCCCGCTGTTTTATTTCAAAGACACGTGCGACTAATTCCTTTTTTTCGGCGTTGCACCCGATTCCATAAATAGTATCAGTTGGATAGACGATAACTCTATTCAACAATATTTTTTTGTAATTCATGCGTTCAAATTCCGCAAATTTAATTATTCTCATGCGAAGTTATCAAAAGAATGCTCTTTTTTAATCATTTCTCCTTTAAGCTCGCAATCTAATGTCTTAAGGCGGTTGTAAATTTTTTTCTGCTCTGGAACTTCTAGATTCCATTCCATGATTTTATTGCAGTAGTCAAATATCGTGTCCGCAGGAATAATTAGAT
>CAYMQE010000096.1:0-2588 GCA_964392695.1 Candidatus Woesearchaeota archaeon
AATTGTCTAATAACTTTTGTCTTCGAGTATAGCAATCTTTTTTTGAGGTAATAATCTTCATATTGAGCTACTAGAACTCGTCTCACATCCCTATATGTAAAAAGAGGAAGATAATGTGGTATTTTAGCATTTTTCTCTAGTAATGCTCTTTGAGCTTGATACAATCCTCTAATCTCTTCTTCTTTATCTTGGCCGAATTCATTAATAAGTTTCGCAATATTTGTATCGTGTGCGTCTTCATAGATTTGTGATGACATAGTATTAAAGATGTGCATTCAAATTTAGGTTTTCTTAGGGCCTTAGCCATCTCACTTCCCAATAAGTTGTGTCTCCTTCATCATCAACGCAGCCTATCAACAGGCGTTTTTTAGTGCTGTGCGCCACTCTGTTTTTAGATGAGAACTCGTACCATGTCAGAGTAGAGCCTTCATGAACGGGGAAGACTACCCATCGCGCATGATCTTCGCCTGGCTTGACGCCTCTGTCATAAATTCTAAAATCTGCTCCTAATCTCAATTCTGTTTTTATTATGTTGCCTCTGTTTCTTATATCTCTTTAAACGCAGTATCTAATCCATAAATTCGGCTCTATTTTTTTTGATTTTTTGAATAGTGATTCAAAGCTTATTTCTTTGTTCTTCAGGTCTTGGACTATTATTTTCTTTTTTTCGACAAGATAAATGGCTTCAATCAATGAAAGCTGTATTCTGCCGTCATCAAGAATGTTCCCGTATCTGCTCTGGTTATACAGCTCTCTAGCATCGTCAGAACTCTCTGTGAGGACCCTCTCCCTTGCGAAGGTCGCCTTGACAGGTTCTTTTTGGATTTTTTGTTCTTCTTTTTTCGATTCTTCCTTCTTACTCATCTTGGGTGTGATTCTTATGGTAATATAACTGGTTTAAAAATCTTGTTATGCCCGATTTTGGATTTTCCGCCAAATGATTAAAAAATCCATTTAACGCTTAAAGATAAGTTATTAAAATAGCAATGAAAAGAAAAATTATTAAATAAGAACCGATATTATACCAATCAAATCAACTATAGGGAGGCAATGGAAATGGGAAAAGGAAAAGGATGTTGTTAATGGAATGTTAGATTTTATTTTTAAATTGAAATGATTAAATAAAGTTTATTAGTGACAGTGAGCAGATTAAATGAAAATGCCAGCAAAAACTAAGGGAAAAAAGGAGAATAAGAAAAAAACACCGCAAATTAAAATTTACACCACCAGCACCTGCCCTTGGTGCATGAAAACCAAAGAGTTCTTAAAAGCAAATAACGTTAAATATGAAGAAATCAACATTGGAGAAGATGAAAAAGCGCGTAATGAAATGTTTGAAAAGTCAGGGCAATTTGGCGTCCCAGTAACCAGCATTAACGGCACTATAATAGTAGGCTATGATAAAGAGGCTATAAAGAAGGCGCTCGGAATATGATATCCAATATTATATTTTTATATGGAAAAAGACAACGTATGCATAGATTGCTATCACCACATAGATAAGATTGCTAAGATTTTAGGACTTGGGCAGACAGAACTTGACATTTTAACAGTTCCAAAAAGAATTCTCACACTTAGTTTTCCAGTCAAGCTTGACTCAGGCAGCATAAGGTACTTTACGGGCTACAGGGTGCAATTCAACGATGCTCGTGGACCAACTAAGGGAGGAATAAGGTTTCATCCGGAAGTTAACCTTGAAGAGATCAAAACATTAGCATTTCTAATGACCTTAAAATGTGCCGTTGTTAACATTCCTTTTGGCGGCGCCAAAGGAGGCGTGATGGTTGATCCCAAGCGCTTTTCTGAAGAGGAGCTGGAAAGGATTAGCAGAGGCTACATAAGAGAGATTCATGGATTTATAGCTCCGGATATTGATATTCCTGCTCCTGACGTGAATACAAACCCTAAAATAATGGCTTGGATGATTGACGAATATGAAAAACTCAAAGGCAAGCATGTAAATTCAGCTATCACAGGAAAGCCAATTGGATTAGGAGGATCCAGAGCAAGGGATTTTTCAACGTCAATGGGGGGTGCTTATGTCCTGCATGAATTTATTGACGCACTTGACATGAAATCTAATAATGCAAGCGTTGCTGTCCAGGGCTTCGGCAATGTCGGTATGAATACGGCAAGAATACTTCATGAATGGGGCTATAAAGTTGTTGCAGTAAGTGATTCTAAAAACGGAATTTATAATTCCAAAGGTCTTGATATTAAAGAAGCCATTAAGCAGAAAAATAAGACAGGAAATCTGAAAAAAATAGGCAAAGCTAAAGAAGTGTCAAATGAGGAGCTGCTTGAGCTAGGAGTTGATGTTCTTGTGCCATCTGCTTTAGAGGATCAAATAACAAAAAAGAATGCAGCCAATATAAAATCTAAAATAGTTCTGGAAATGGCTAACCGCCCGATAACTCCAGAAGCAGATGACGTATTGTTTAAGAATAACGTTTTTGTAATACCGGACATACTTGCTAATGCTGGCGGAGTAGTTGTTTCTTATTTTGAATGGGTGCAGAATTCAATGAATTTTTATTGGAGCGAAGAAGAAGTCCTTAAAAAGCTTAAGGTATATATGACAGATGCTG
>CAYMQE010000097.1:0-2565 GCA_964392695.1 Candidatus Woesearchaeota archaeon
CCACCTTTTATTACAGAGGCTGTTTTGTCAAGCAGTGACTTGCCTTTAGCGGTTATCTCTCTGCCCTTCTCCTTGCCAGTTGATTTTTTAACGTAGCCTAAATTTTCCAACTGCTGAAGACACTCGCGCAGAATTGAGCCCCCGCTCCTATAGAAATGCTCAACTCGCGAACCTCTTTGCTTTCTATTGCCATACTTTGTTCTCAGCTTTTGAACGCCAATAGGTCCTTTAACATATACACTTCTTAAAACTCCAGCGCATCTTGTATACCACCAATCAGCCTGCACAGGCGGTCTTTGTCGCCCCATGCCTGTTTTCACAAATTTGCTCCATTCTGGAGGTGTTATACCCTCTTTCTTTAGGGACTCCGCTAATTTGATTATAAGCTCATTTGTATCAACATCATATGCACTAGTCATGGTCTAAAAGTATAACTAATTGCTTTTTAAAGGTTTTTACCTTTGCGCCTGCTAAAATATTTTTTCAATCCAACAGCGGTTAACAAGGCAGAAAAACCACCTAATAAAGGAGTGGATTCATTATCAGCGTCACTGTTAATTTTTTTCACTTCGTTATTTGGCGCATATTTCGTTTTTTCGACTTGGGTATACTCCCATTGACATTCGTCCTCTTCATCCGAAGCCCTGGCTCTGCAGACATATTGTTGTTCTTGTTCATACCAGTAAACTATGTCATCATCAAGAATTCTAATTATACCTTCATAGTTTCCATCGCTATTGTAGTCATAGATTATTGTTCCAGTGCCGTCCTCAGCGCCGAAGTGAGGATTGCCTTCGCTATCCACCAAAATCATAACATCCTTGTTCAGCAGGTCCTCCAGAATGTATTTGCCGTTTTCAACTGAATCTACAGTGAAATAATTATCGGCAATACCATCATTGTCAACATCAAGCCCTAAATTAACGTCATAAACAGTTGCACCGCCTATGTAATGGTCGTCGGCATTTACACTAACAATTCTGCCTGAAACAGATTGGTTGACATCAGCACTAGCAATATTATGCAATTCAACTATAGGAGCTGAGAATAACAAATAGCTGAATAATCCAGCTGTGGAAGCGCCTTTCAATAGTTTACTTAAAAAAGAGCTTTCTTTAGCGTCTTCAAGTAAACCTGCAATACTTTCAGATATGCAATTAGAAACCCCATACAATTTTTTCAAATCTCGATTAGAGTAATTAGCAACATCTAAGATGTCGAATATATCATCAAAATGAATTCCTTTCTCATCCAATTTGTCTTTGTAATTTTCATAAGACTTTTTATATTGCGACAATATGTCAAAAATTAATTTCTTTCTGTATGCATCAGAAGCGTTTATTTCTTTATCTTTGTATAAAAACACCATCGTTTAGTTCACCTATACTTCTCCAAAATAATTTTCTTTTGCTCGTTATTCCCATGCTCCATAATAAAATTATCCTCAGACGTTATGCCTAATACTTCTCTCTTATCAGAAGGTAGGCTATTGAATTTCGCGACCCTGTAGTTGAATATAAGTTTAGGCGCAAAGTAAGCTGATGAACCTCCTCCTAAAATAATTGCGCCAGCAGTAATTCCAGCGTTATTCCAAAAACGGCTCCAATTAATCTTTGCAGGAATATATTCATCCTTTTTATTATCATAGGCTATTCTTTCTACATCATTATTAGGCCTAACAGATCTTTCTTTGCAGTCGTATTCCCATCCAATGGCATTTCTGCATGCTTTAGAAGTTGCAGCAATGTCGTCATCCGTGATTTTTATTATTCCATCATAGAAGCCATCAAGCTCTGACTTGTGGTCATAAAAGATAAGTGAGTTGCCGTCCTTCGTGCCAAAAGCGGGGTTCCCATCCGCATCAACAAAAATAATTACATTTGAGCCTTTCAAAGCGGTTAGATTATCCAAACCTTCATTGACATTTTCAACGATAAAAGACTGGTCAGACGCGCCGTCGTTATCAGTATCAATGCTTAAAGTAACGTCGCGAAGGCAAACATCGTTGCGACAATCATATGCAGCGCTTACATCAATAACATTGCCCGAAATAGTATTGTTGTATTTATCTGCACTTGCTTTAAGTGTGTAATTCAATCCTGCATTGGAGGAAAGAAGAAGATAACCAAGACTTAAGGCGCCGATGACTTTTAGACTCTTTGAGGCCTTTTTCCAGCAGTTATTTTGCGGAGCTTCGCTATCTTCTTCAATTAAGCCCTGCAACGTAGGATGAAAAAAATTCTCTAAATGAAAATTTAAACAGCGCAAATCTTCATTGGAATACGCATTAAATTTAAAATCTTCCAGATAATCATTTATTTTTTCTTCGCCGAATTCCTCCTTTGCATCATTAATTTTTTCCTTTAAATTCAGGAGTATATTCCTTCTATCTGCAAGATAATTTTCCAAATTCATGTAGGTCATAACTAATGATGCTATTTATAAGTCTTTATACACAAACCTGCGAATACTCTTGCATTCAAGGCAAATTATCTCTATCAGACCTTTTTTTAACCGTTTTTTTGAATTACTGCCTAAAGAAAGATACGCCCCGCAATTTTTGCA
>CAYMQE010000098.1:0-410 GCA_964392695.1 Candidatus Woesearchaeota archaeon
GCTTGGTCATTGAAGCAGATTAAGTACCCTTATGGTGGCTCTGATGACGTTGAATTCGAATCAAACTACATTTATTATTCCGAAGAGGGAGCTGTTGGATATATATTTGGATTATGGAATCCCCATATGGGCACTTTCTTATTTCCGCAGTATAATTCTGACGGGTGGAATCCATTTTTCCAGGATTTAAGGGACACCGACCCTTATTACAGGAAAAATTTGGATTATTTGAAAGTAAAAAAACTGCAGGATGGAGTTGGAGTTAAGCCAAAAGAAAATGGTAAAAAAGGGCTCCCCGAATGCGCACAGGACATAATGGGCCCTATTAAGAAAAATGTAGACATACCAAAATCGCAAATAATAGACCCTCAAAAATTTAAAGATATAAAAACGGAATTGTTCGATCTTCT
>CAYMQE010000098.1:420-2534 GCA_964392695.1 Candidatus Woesearchaeota archaeon
ATGCTGCATATGATGGTATTTATTATGGGTCGCCTGGAGGTTATAATAATAGGCCCGAAGAATGGGAATTGTGCCACCTTAATCCTTTTGATCAGCTTGGCGGAATGGACGGATGCCTAAATTATTTCTCAAACACACCTGCTTGCAATAGACTATTGAATATTGGAATGCTGCAACATTACCAAGAAGTTTTGCAGGATCATTTCAATGACCCGGACTTCAAAATTACCGAATGGGACGGCACACAAGGGGCAGGACCTCGAGTCAAGGCTATCACACAATTTGATGGCTTAAACAACCAGTATACGACAAAATATGACTATACAGAAAAAGGTGTTGACGCGGTATTTAGGCATTTTGCAATAAAGAAAATAAACGGCTTTGCAGAATACCATCATGATGTTTCTAAAGATTATGTTGAGGATGTGCCTGATTCCATATCAACAAATACCGGCACGATACAATACATACCAAACACAGTGGAAGCAATCCAGATGAATAGCATTGACCATGTAAAGCCTTACGGATTCGGGTATGAGAAAATTACCGCAATTCCGCCAGCGAATCCTGAAAGAAGCGCAGGATGGATAGAAACGTATTACACAACAGTCAAGGACTATCCAGACCTGTATAAAACTCCTTATTTTCAGGAACACGCATTTGAAAAGAAAGACTACAAAAGAGGTCTTGTGAAAAAGCAAATCTACTATAGTTCTGATGGAAAGATTGTAAAAAAGCTGGAAAATAACTGGAACTTTGAGCCTAGGATGAGGCAAACTATCCCAATCGGCAATCAAAGAACTAATGATGGTGATCATTTTTACAAGTCTTCTGATTTTGTATTTAACTCCAAAGTAACAGAAGAAAAGGATGGAATCAAAAAAACCGTCGAACTAAAGTACAACCCACAAAACGGATTAGTTGACCTTCAGAAAGAAAAAGGTGATGCGTCCATACCAGATAGTATAACTTCTACAACGTATGCATTTGAGTTAAAAACACTGCCTTACACAAAAATTAAAGAAAAAAATATGCTTTCTCAAGCCTATGAAACAAAGCTTTATGCAGGCAGCGTATCTGATGGCAGCTTGAAATCGCTCCAAAGAATTGAGTTTAAGGAATTCGATGCAAACAGGATGTACCCTCACATAACTTCAAGCTGGCTTGATTTGAATCTTGATGGAAGATTGGACCAGGCAGACCAGTTTGTACGCACCGCAATTCTAAAATATGACGATTATGGCAATGTTTTGGAATCTCAAAATCCGCTCGGCAGCATATTCAAATCATTCTATGGCGATGATAGCAACCCTGAAAATGGAAATGGCTATGCACACGCTTATTTAACAAAAAGTATTGATCCTATTGGCAACACCGTAACGTTTACATATGACAAAAGATACGGAGTTGTAACAAGCAATACAGATGCCAACGGCTATAAAAGAACGTATTATTTTGATGGATTGGGAAGGCTCACTTCAATAAAAAAACCATATGACATTGTTCCTTCAAAGACTTATTATTACAAAACTGGAACAATGCCAAATGAGATAACATCAGTATCAAAAATAAATGACCATGTTTCACATTCCATAACAACTTATTTTGATGGGTTAACAAGGCCCATAGGTTCAAGAATAGAAAATGGCAACAATGACATACTCACGCGCACAGATTACAATGAGCGCGGCATCGAATGGAAAAATTATAAGCCTTATTATGAACAAGAAGGCCCAAAAATTTATAGCGAGAAGGTTTACCATAATGAGCCATTGAACAGAATATACAAGCTCATTCCTACAAACGCAGATAATTCATATACCGAGACAAATTACGGCAATGACGGCACATTCAGAACAACAACCTCAAAAGATGAAAATGGCAATTATGAGAAAAGCACCGTAAATGTTTTTGATAATGTAATAAGATCACAGCAAGATTCAATTGATGGTGTGAATTACAAAAATGTATTTTCTTATGTTTATGATATTCAAGGAAATGCAATTAAGATAACTGAGCCAAGAGGTCTTGCAACACAAAACTCTTATGATTCTTTAAACAGGCTTTTATCTTCAACTGTCCCTGACAGCGGCACTGTAACTTTCACTTATGAC
>CAYMQE010000099.1:0-2528 GCA_964392695.1 Candidatus Woesearchaeota archaeon
GGAGCCCTGAACATTATTAATAATGGTGCATTTTACATATTTACTCTGTTCCTCCAAGACAAAATAATAAGCAGATTTATCTGGATCTACTCTCCTTTCCTGGACAAGGCCAGCTCGTACTCTAAGATATTGCCTAACATCAGCTTCTCTCATCAACTTGTCACATCTTTCCTTAAGATCATTGGGGGACATTTTTTCTTCTACTGGTTGAAGTCTTCTCTTCATGAATTCATCAATTATTTTTCCTGTTTTAGCATTTTGCTCTTCTGTGCGATTCTGAATCCCTTTAACCCTTTCAGGAAAATAGAGATCAAGTTGTGAATATATAACAGATGCATCAGTTAAGTGGAATCCCTGCTTTTCTGCTGTAACTGCCTCTTTTCTTCTTGTATCTGGATTTTTACAGCCTGTAGGAGCATAAAAACTTTCGCAGGATAAGCATGATACAGTTTCAGGGTCAAGCGAGAATTCCATAAATGACTTTTCACTAGATTTTAATGTGTCAGAAATATACTGCTGGTCTATTTGACCATTAGACAAAGTCTGCCTTCTGCTTGAGTTGGCAGTATATTTCTGAGTACGCTCAAAAATGGTGAGCGGACTATCAGTCAATAGACCGATAGCATGTGAGCTTCGCTCACCGCTCACCATTTTTGACGCTTCTACTCGACTTTGATTTATGTCTCCATCCACAGTGATGCCACTGCCAACATCAATTTTATAATTATCACATTTTCTGCATGAGACACATAAATCATCCAGCGTAACACCCCGTGGCATTTTGTCATAAACAGCAGGATAGCCAGCAGGAGCTATAAATGCTTCAACAGTTGCCCACACACCAGCATTATCACCTTTACCTACAGAAATAATTTCATAATCTGGAAGACCTTTAACAAATACCGGCACTCGCTCTTTACCTTTTCCTCCTAATTCTGCATGATAATTGAATCCTAGATTTTTAAGTTCTCCAACTAGCTCATTGACACGCTCTTCCACTTTTTTGAAATCAATCTCATTGTAAATAACCTGATTTTTACTATCTGTTACTGATTTAAAGCCGTCAATCTTTACCCAGAACTTAGCGCCAAAATGGTTGAGCATGCCATGTGAAGCCTCAGGAAATATTTGTAAATTAGCTTGACTATAAAGAAAGTCGGTGTTGTGTACAACACGCTCAAACGGTTGAGCATGTTCTTTAAGCAATTTACCTACAAATTTATAACCGCTGCTATGCTGGTTTATTTTCTCGGCGTAATTGCTTGAAATCGTGCGAATTAAACTCTCATCTCCTGCTGAGATGATGTCATCAATAAATCGACCTATTTTATTATATCCGTGCTCCAGCAAGAGACCAAGGGTTTTCAATACATTATCTTGAGTTGCTGTTTGTGCGCTTAGCAAAGAATCCCTAAACTCATTCACATTATCACCTAAAACTCTAAGCCCTGCATTGTGCACATCAAATTTATCATTCAAAGAACCAATGGCTATAGAATTATTAAGTTCAAAAACTAAAGAATGCTTATTTATAGTCCTTTCAATTCGTAGTTTATCGCTGTTTCCAAGAAGAGCCATAGCGAGAAAGAAATTAACTATCCCTTTATAAAAGTTTTGATTTTGTTCTCATTTGAGAGAAGTGTCATAGCTAAAAATTTTATCCATAAAATTTGTTTTTAATATGTCAGAAATATACCATCAGTCTCATAAAAATCAAAGATTTTTAGGACACAAAGAAATGCAAGGCATTTCTTGTGCAAAAAATCCTATAGGGATTTTTACGCACCAGAAATCTTCGATTTCTGTGTGTATTTGACTGATGGACAAAGTCCAAATTTTAGTGATTATGGTATATTTTTGAGCATGCCAAAAACGGCGTATCTCCTGCCTAAAGGCAGGAGTTTTGCCGTTTTTGTGCATAACTTCAACTCAATTCAAAATTATAGCAAAGTATTTATAAATAATGAGTATAACTTCAATACTATGGCGAAAGAGAAGTTTTTATTATTTAAACAAAAAGAAGAACCTACCGCAATCATCAGTGTTGAAGAAAATTGCGGCGGTCTATTACGAGCAAAGCAAGTAATAGACCACAGGGGTCTATCGGGTGAAACTTCAAACTTGGTTGAAGGTTTACAAAACAGGAGGTTTTGAAAAACCCTTAGATGGCAAAGGAAAAATTTGTTTTGGTAAGCTTAAAGGAAGATAAAGCAAAGCAGCTGGCGCAGGTTATAGCTAATGAAAGCTGCAGGAAAATACTTGATTACTTGGCTGAAAAAGAAGCAACTGAAACAGAGCTGGCTGAGAAGCTGATGATACCCATATCTACTGTGCACTATAACTTAAGGCATTTGATTGAAGGCGGTTTAGTTACAGCAGAGGAATTCCATTACAGCGAGAAAGGAAAGGAAGTCAACCATTACAAGCTGGCTAATAAATATATTATAATTGCTCCCAAGACCACCTTCGGCATTAAGGAAAAATTAAAATCAATATTACCGGTTGCTTTATTGGCATTGGCTGGGGCA